>JBEBGK010000011.1:0-16064 GCA_040081515.1 Chthoniobacteraceae bacterium | reverse complement strand
GATCACGACCATCCAGTATTGCCTGCTCGCCGGTGTGAACGACTCGCTGGCGCAAGCGCGCGACCTTTCCCGTCTGCTCCAAGGGCGCGAAATGCACGTGAATCTGCTGCGCTACAATCCCACGGGCCTGAGCCTGCGAGGTCGCACCTACGCGCCGAGCAGCATGGAGCAGACGGAATCCTTCCTCGCGGAACTGCGGGCGCACGGCACCGTCGCCCATTTGCGCCGCGCCCGCGGGCCGGACATCGACGCCGCGTGTGGGCAACTGCGAAGGCGCGCCGCGGCACTGGAGGGAGACTTCAAGACGTGACGTGCCGTATCGGATCCGCCCGCGTCGTCCCGGACGCGGCTGCAGGAGCCATCACCGCACCCGCCAGTCGCCGAGGACGGCGGAGGAAACCGAAACGGAACCGGTGGCGCTTCCCGTGGTGTTCATGAGCCAGCCGCTGATCTGCCCGATGGTGTTCTGAAAGACGAGATCCGCGATGCCGTCGCGGTTCAGATCGCTGAGCGCGGCGACCTTCCAATCGCCCAGGCCGCTGGCGTAGATCCACTGCCAGCCGATGCCGGTTCCCTGCGCGTTGAGCAGCCTTCCGAGGATATGTCCCGTGGTGTTCTGGAGGAGCACGTCGGGGAAACTGTCGCCATTGATGTCGGTCATTCCCACGACCTTCCAGTCGCCGAGTCCGCTGGCGTAGATCCACTGCCAGCCGATGCCGGTTCCTTGCGCGTTGAGCAGCCTTCCGAGGATATGTCCCGTGGTGTTCTGGAGCACGACGTCGGAGAAGCCGTCCCGGTTGATGTCGGCCATGGCGACGACCTTCCAGTCGCCCATGCCGCTGGAAAAGATCCACTGCCAGCCGATGCCTCCTCCCGAACCGTCGAGCAGCCTGACGAGCACCTGGCCCGCCCTGTTCTGCAGCGCGAGGTCTGCGACTCCGTCGGCGTTCACGTCGGCGAGTCCGACGACCCTCCAATCACCCATTCCCGTGGAAAAGATCCACGAACCGCGCGTGACGCCCCCGGTTCCGTCCATGAACCATGCCAGCACCTGACCGCTGGTATTTTGAAAAAGAAGATCCGCATTGCCATCGCCGTTCACATCCCGCGGCGGACGCGGGCCGGGGGGCGGGGGCGGGCCGCCGGAGGAGACATAGTCGGCCTTCACGTTCTGCGTCGTCACCATGCTCCGGTTGTAGGACCAGCCATCCGTCCCGGTGAGCCGGTAGTTTCTTTGCACCGGGCGCTTGATGGTGACGGAACTCACCAGCTGGGATGCGAGGGCGCCACCGCTCCACGTCAGGCTCACGCTGAGCGAAGGCGCAGCCTGGATCTGCTGCTGGCGATACGCGGTGTCATACGGCTCAACGACCGGCCACGGTGTTCCGTTCACGGGAAAGGGCAGGTTCACCGAGTCTGTCACCGTCTGCACCGGGTCGATCGGAATCGCGAAGCCGCCGGATGCCGAAGTGACCGCGAACCAGCCTCCGATATCGGGGCGAACCGAGACGCCCGAAAGACCTTCGCCGGGGTCGTAGGCCCCGTTTGCGTTGGTGTCGTTGTAAGCCACTCCGAGGATGTAGGCGCGCGGCGCGGCGCCGAAATCCTGCGTGATCCGGCCGCCATAGTAGAGCCCCGCGGTACCCATTCCCGCTTCGCTGTAACCGGCGCTGAGGATGTTCAATCGGTGGCCCAGCGGGTAGGCGTAATCGACATTGTCGTAGTCCACCATCAGTCCGAAATGGTTGTGGATCACCTCGTCCGAATTCGTCGCGCCGGCGCCGGTGAGGTTTTCGCCGACTCCCGAACCGTAGCCGAGGGCGGCAGCGCGGGCCGTCGGATCGAGCCCGCTCGGATTCACGTGGTCAAAGAAATTCCTGGCGATCATGTCCTGCGAATGAGCGCGGGCCGCCTGGATCAACAGCGGGTGAAATGCGAGCGGCGGCACTGCGGGGTAGGACGCGAACTCAGTCCGCAGATTGGTGAAGAACGACGGCTTCCGGTTGCGGGCCTCCTGCGAATACCACGTGTTCATCGTGTCGAGGATGATCCCCTCCTGCGTGGGATTCCGTCGTGCGCGGTTGATGAGTTCGAGCATCTGCTGCTCGACCGCAGTGGGATTGCCATGCGAATAAACCGTCTGCTGCGCGATTCCGCGGGGAATGAAGAGCCCGCTGCAGAGCAGGAAAATGAGGAGGGTAAAGTGGATGCCCGAATGGATCGGGAGCCGGGCGCGGGTAATTCGAGGGGGTGAATCGACAGCGGTCCTCCGCGGATCACTCCAAGAAGCCTGAGGTAGGGTGCTCAGGTGCTTCGATAAACCACTAGATATAGTGTCAGGCAGGGTCACGCAGTCAGGCCTAATGGGTGATGAGATAAACGCTGGCTGGCGGTTGGCAAGTCATGGTTTGAGATTCAGCACGTTGTGAACCATCGCACGGGAAGACATCCTACGACGGGAACATTGGCGGTCGCTGAGACGCTGCGGGCGCCTTACGAGACTGTTGAAATGCGGGCAGCGTGCCGTTTTTGCCTCGTTGTCCTGCTCAAGCTCTTGCTCCGTTTCCGACGCGCCGGAGACGTGCGCGTGAAAAAGACCAAGAGCCTCGCATCCGCCTCCCAAAATGCTCCCGGATTGCCGCGGATGGGATTTCCGTTTTCCCTCACTTCGCTCCGGTGGCGTATCCTTTCTGCGGCGTCCCGTTGTCCTCGAGTTTGCCGCACGTCCACAGCAGGCCGCGGGTGACGAGATCGAGATACTCGGGCGCCTCCATTGTGGAATTGTTGTGACCGAGGGTGGTGGAGAACATGCGCGAGTTCGCGTACGTGTTCACCCAGATCACCACGTGGTCCTTCTTCGTATCCTCGCCGTAGGCCTGGGCGAGGGGGATGCAGTCCGGCCAGATGAACTCGTTCTTGTACAGCTCGTCCTTTTGGTCCAGCCACGTGGAGGGAAAGCCCTTCATCACGGGGTGGTCCGCCTTGATTGTCTTCACGATGAGGTCGCGATTCTTCTCGTGGCTGCGCGACGTGATGCCGACGGCTTTGCGCCATTCGTCCGTGGTGCCCGCCCGGTAGCTGTGGGATGAGCAATGGAGGAAGACGCCGGGAACGCCCGCCTTGTGCGCGGCGGTGATGCCCTCGATGAACGCGTTGTCGCCAACCGCGCCGAAACACTCGTTGTGCAGGATGACGTCGTAGCCTTTCCACCATTCGGGCTTCTCGTAAATGCTCACGCGATGACTGCGCTCGTCCGAGCCCTTGGGTGCGTCCTCGTGAACGATCGTCCACTCGACTCTTGCCCGGGCGCTGATCCCCTCGGAGAGGATTCTCTTCTGGTTCTTGTAGTCGTGGCAGCAGCCGCCGCACACCATGAGGGCGCGCAGGGGTTTCGGCGCATCATCGGCGGCGGGCGCGTGAGACCAAAGGGCGAGGAAGAGGGCGAGCAGGGCAGGGACACTTTTCATAGAGCACTGGCTACCGCCGGGCCCGGCCGTTTTCAACGTCCAAACGAGCCCGTTCGCGGATATCGCCCCGGATTGGGCATCCGCGCTGCTCTATAGGAAGGGGTATGCTCGCCAGAATCGCCCCGAAAGTGACCGTCGCCCTCCTCCTGGGCGCGATCGCGTGGCTGTATCTCT
Source organism: Chthoniobacteraceae bacterium (assembly GCA_040081515.1). GTDB lineage: Bacteria > Verrucomicrobiota > Verrucomicrobiia > Chthoniobacterales > Chthoniobacteraceae > SXWH01. The sequence goes on along the minus strand of JBEBGK010000011.1, from coordinate 12,423 downwards.
CCAATCGGCCGATCAAGCATCCGCCGGGTGTGCTCGTGGCCGAGGCTCCGGTGCAGACCAACATCCCGCCGAAATCGCTCCCGAGCGTGGAGGGATGGCACCTGACAGCCGTCGCCGAGTATCGCCTGCGCGGCCGGGTGCTGGGGACCAAGCGCTATCACAGCGGACTGAACGCCAGCCTGGTGCCGACCGATGTCGCGGTCGGTTGGGGGCGAATGAGCGACCAGGCGGTGCTTGACCAGTTCAGCATCTCGATGACGAACCGGTTCTTTTTTTACGAATGGCCGGACGCGCCGGCGATTCCCTTGCCGGAAATCGAAGCCTCCGCGGGGAACAACCACGTCATCGCGGCGAATGAGGATGTCCGCCGCGTCATCCGCTCACTCCGTCCGGGGCACATCGTGACGATGAACGGCTACCTGGTGAATGCGAGCGGTCCGGAGGGCGCGACTTGGAACAGCTCTTTGAGTCGAAAAGACACCGGCAATGGGGCTTGCGAGGTTTTTTACGTGGAAAGCGCATCCGCGGCCGAGTCGATTGCCGACGAGCTTTGAGCCGCGGCTGGGCGTCTATTTCCGCAGAGCGGACTCGATCTCCCGCGCGACCTGTTCCGCGAGCGCACGGCTCCCCTCGGGCTTGAAGTGGACGTTCTTCGGTAGCTGCAACTCGGGGAGCTTGGGCGCGCAGAAGGCGTTCAGATCGTTGATTGGGATGCCCTGCTCCTTCATCACACGAACGGCGACCGCGTTGTATTTCAGATCATCACCCGCGACACGTCCGCCCGAACCCTCGGGCACCGGCGTTGTCGTGGCGAAGATGAGTTTCGGCCCGGTGGATTTCAGGCGTTTCACGAGTTCGCGCAGGTTCTTCTCGTAATCCTCGAGGGTCGAGACCTGCGGGCCGGTCATGTCGAGTTTCTTGTCCTTCCAGTGCTTGAGGTCGTGCAGCCCCCAGTTGAAATGGATCAGGTCCCATTTCCCGGTGCCGAGCCACGCGTCGATCCTGGCAAGTCCGTCCTTCGTCGAGCCCCCGTTTGCCGGGATGCGGTGGACGTTCGCCTTTCCCTTCAGCAATTCGCGGGTCGGCAGCGTGTAGCCGATCGAGATGCTGTCGCCGATGAGGAGCACGCGCGGCAGGCCGGCTTCGTCGGTGATCGGTGCCATGGCGGGATCGGGCTTCCGCGCGGCGGGTTTCTGGGCAAGGGCCGTGCAGACGATTGCGAGGAGGATCAGGAGGATGCGTTTCATGGGTCAGCGTGGAATCATTTCAGGAAAGACCTTCGCCTGGAGCAACACAAGCAATCCCACCAGCACCGCCAGCGCGAGGCTGTGCCAGAAAACCGCCCGCAGGATGGTGCCCGCACCCGGCGCCCCGGGAGCCGCGCCCGTCGCGGTCTGCGCGACGACGATGCTTTGCGCGTCGATCATCTTGCCCATCACGCCGCCGGAGCTATTCGCCGCGCACGTGAGGATCGGCGAGATGCCGATCTGCTCGGCGGTCACTTTCTGGAGGTTGCCAAAAAGGACGTTGGAAGACGTGTCACTGCCCGTGAGCGCGACGCCGAGCCAGCCGAGCAGCGGCGAGAAAAAGGGAAACCACGATCCCGTGGCCGCGAACGCGAGGCCCATGGTCGTGTCCGACCCGCAATACCGCGTCGTGAAACCCAGCGCGAGCATGAGCGCAATCGTGAGCAGCGAGATGCGGACGCTGAGGATCGTGCGCCAGTAGCAGCGGGCGATCGCGACCGGTCGCAGGCCGAGCGCCAAAGCGGACAGGATCGCAGCGACGAGCAGCGCGGTGCCGGTTCCCGCAAGAATCTGGAAATCGAAGGTGCCCTTCTCGAATTCGGGCTTCGGAACGACGGGGGGCATCCGTTGCACGCCTTCGTGAAGAAGCGGCACCTTCCAGTTCCATGGCGCGGCGGCTTTCAGCCATGCCTCGACCGGCTGCACTTTCCAAAGGGCGACGAACACGGCAAGCATGAGCCACGGCAGCCATGGCCGGAGCGTGAATCGCGGATGGTGGATGCCGGGAGCTGGCGCTCCGTCGTCGATGGCAGCCGGGCGCCAGAAACGCATCAGCACGAGCAGCGAAAACATCGCCACCACGGCCGCGACGATGTCCACCAGCCATGGACCGTGGAAATTGCTCACCGCCCATTGCGTCACGCCGAAACTCGCGCCGCAGACAAGGCATGCCGGCCACACCTGGCGCATCCCGCGCAGGCCCGATTGCGCGGCAACCAGCCAGAACGGGACGATGAGCGAGAAGAACGGAAGCTGCCGCCCGACCATCATGCTCAGTTGATCCACGGGGAGATCGGTGACCCGCGCGAGCGTGGTGATCGGGATTCCGACGGAGCCGAACGCGACGGGCGCGGTGTTTCCGATGAGGGCGAGCTTCGCCGCATCGAGCGGCTTGAAACCAAGGCCAAGAAGCATCGCGCCCGAGATCGCGACCGGTGCGCCGAATCCCGCGCAGCCCTCGACGAATGCGCCGAAGCAGAATGCGATCATCAGCGATTGGATCCGCACATCATCGGACAGCCGCGCGATCTGTTTCTTGATCTCCTCAAAGGTGCCCGACTCCACCGCGAGCCGGTAGGTGAACACGGCGTTCAGCACGATCCAGCCGATCGGGAAAAGCCCGAACGCCGCCCCGGTGCCGGCCGCCGCGAGCGCGACCGGCGCCGGCATTCCGAATACGACGACTGCTGTCGCGATCGCCGCGCCCAGACCGGCAAGCGCCGCGAGATGCGCGCGGACATGCCACACCGCGAGGAGCGCGAGCAGGAGCACGACGGGAATCGCCGCCACCAGCGTCGATGCGCCGAGGGAGTGGAGGGGATCGTAGTTCTGGGACCAGGGCATTTGCGCGGAACGGGGAAGGGGACTTTTGCGGCAGGAAACGCGTAAAGCCGGCATCCGGGCAAGGCTTTCTGGCTTTCCTTACCGGGCCAATTCCTCCGGCGGACGCAGCAACGGCTCCCGGCCGTGCGCGACATCAAGGATCCCACCGCGATTGGAATCCCGCATGGATGCGCTCCTTGTTCCGATCACTTTGCTCAATCGTTCGTCGTCGTGTTGAACTCCGGACCAGGAACCGCATAACGTCCACGCTCTCCTGTTCATGAAGCTGAAACACACCCTGACTCTCATCACCGCCGTGCTGTTTGCTCCCTCGGCAGCGCTCCATGCTGAACACCCGCGCTATGCACCCGACTGGGCCGGCATCGCTCCAAAGCGCGTGATCCAGCAGACGGTTCCGAATGGTGAATCTCTCGTCAAAGCAGTCGCCGCATTGAAGCCGGGGGATCAGTTGGTGATCGCGGCTGGCACTTACAGCGTGGACCGGCTGTGGGACATCCGCGTGAGCGGCACGGCGGAAGCACCGGTTTGGATCGTGGCTGAGGAGGGCGCGAAAGTCATCCTCACGCGGCCGGATGCGAAGCAGAACGTGCTCAACATCGGCCAGGGCGGCCCGGTGCATCATCTTTGCCTGCGCGGCGTGGAGATCACCGGCGGGAGTCATGGTCTGCGGCTTGGGCAGTGCAGCGAAGTGTGGATTGATCAGTGCCACATCCATGACACAGGCGGGGTTTGTCTGAGTGCGAACAGCGCGGACACGCGGCGCCTTTTCCTCACGCGCAATCACATCCACCACGGCGGCGGCCACGGCGAGGGCATGTATCTCGGGGCGAACCATGGCGAGTTCATCATGAGCGAGAGCGTGATCGCGCTGAACCACATCCATGATTGCAAGGGCGACCAGGGAGACGGCATCGAGGTCAAGCAAGGCTCATGGGGCAATCTGATTGCGGGGAATGACATCCATGACACGCAGTATCCCTGCATCACCGTGTATGGCACCGCCGGGAAGCCGGTGAACATCATCGAGCGCAATCTCTGCCGGCGCAGCGACGACAGCGCCATGCAGGTGCAGGGCGAGGCCATCGTGCGGAACAACGTGCTCATCGGAGGCAAGGGCTCCGGTTTCGCCAGCACGGATCACCAGGGCAAGTCGCTGAACCTGCAAGTCATCCACAACACCATCATCAACACCGGCGATGCCTTCAAAGGCAGCTCATGGAATGCCCGCGAAGGAATGATCCTAGCCAACAACGTTCTCTACTCGCGCGACAAAAGCGCGATCAACTTCCCGAAGGGAAAAGAGGGCGTCACGATCACCGGCAATATCATTCTCGGCGATGCCCCGAAACAAGGCACCTCGCGCGGTCGCGGCCTCGAAGACTTCGTAAGCGTGAGTTGGGATGGCGAGAAACACGATGCCACGCCAAGTGCCGAAGCGCCCTTTGAAAGTGCCGATGCGAAATACCTCCTGGAAACTGATTTCACCGGGGCGAGGCGCACCCAGGCACTGAGTGGTGCCCTCATGCGCTGAGCCCGCATTGCCCGGTTGCGTGCCGCGAATTTCGGCGGATGGCTGAAAGGAGCAGTGTTCGCGGGGGCTGTCGGGAGATTCCGCTGGCGGCATCAGGGGCTCCGCTGCTAAGATTCGGGTCGTGATTTGTGGCATCAGTGAAACTGCCCTGCGAACGCGGCTGGAGGCAGGGCAAGGCCGGACTCAATCGTGACCTCGCATGAACGCCAGCGCCGTGCTTTGCCCGGGCTGTTGCTCGTGGCTGTCCTCGCAGGAATGGCCGGCCTCTGGCTCTCCCTGCGCGATGCGGTCCCGATGCTGCCCGGCGGCACGGAATCGGCGGCTGCGGCGGGGGAGTCGGCGCGGAGTCCGGCGTCCGCCCACCCGGATGGCGGCGACAAGGCGGCATCGCAGAGCACCGGCCCCATGAAAGAACAGTCTTCCCGGGACGGTCGTGAGAAGGCGGCGAATGCGGATCGCCGCAAGCCGCTGGGCGACGTTCCAACGGCTGCGCAGCAGGCCGCACTGGCGGAACTGCGAAATCGGGTGCCGGGCGTGGAGGTTCGATTCGATCCCGTCACGGGAGCGCCGGATCACATTCTCGCCACGGGCCGTTTCCTGACACCGCCAGCGCCGGTGCCGGTGCCGGTAAACGGTGATTTCCATGAGCCGGTGCGGCGATTCATCGACGAAAACGCCGCGCTTTTCGGCCACGCCTCCAATGTGCTGCAGGGCGCAAAAATCACCCGTGAAGACGTAGCGCAGCACAACGGGATGCGGACGGTCGTGTGGCAGCAGCAGATGGACAGTGTGCCCGTTTACAAGGCGGTCTTCCGCGCGAGTCTCACGAAGAACGGGCAGCTCATCACGGCGGGCAGTCACTTTCTTGCGGCCGCCGAGGCGGCGACGGGGATGCCGGTGGCGGAACGCGCGACGCTCATCGCGCAGCCGCCGGTGGATGCGGCGCGGGCGATTTCCTTCGCCGCCGCGGATCTGGGCGACCGGGTGGTGCCAGCGGACATCCGGGCGGTGTCGGCGCCGGATGGCGTGGAGCGCCGGCAGCGGATGGAGGCGCCTGGGCTGAGCGACACGAATGCCGGGCTCTGCTGGCTGCCGATGGGTGCGGGCCCGATGCGGCTGGCGTGGGACGTCACGATCATGAGCCTCAGGCGCGGCGAGATGTTCCGGTCCGTGGTGGATGCGAAGACGGGCGAAGTGCTCGTCCGCACATCGCTCACGAACGACATCAGCGACGCGAGCTACCGCGTGCATGCGCACGGCACGAACCTGAAGCCATTCGACAGCCCGCGTCCGTTTTCGCCGGGTCCCGCCACGCCGGACACGACCCAGGCGGCGGAGGTGGGGCGCAATCTGATCACCCTCGGGGCGCTCGACATCACAGCCTCGCCGAACGGCTGGATCAATGACGGCGGCACCGCGACATTCGGAAACAACGTGGACGCGCATCTCGATCTCTCGAGCGCGAATCCCTCGTACGGCAACGGGACGCACGCTGTCTCGGCGACGCGGGTGTTTGATTTCCCGATGGATCTCACGCAGGCGCCTTCCGCCTACCAGAGCGCGGCGATCACGCATCTCTTCTACCTCTGCAACTGGTATCACGACCGGCTTTATGCGCTCGGATTCACCGAGAGTGCCGGCAATTTCCAGCAGAACAATTTCGGCCGCGGCGGCCTCGGTAACGATGCCGTGCTGGCGGACGCGCAGGATGGTTCCGGCACGGATAACGCAAATTTTTCCACGCCTCCGGACGGTTCGCCCGGTCGGATGCAGATGTACGTTTTCACGGGGCCGAACCCGGACCGCGACGGTGATCTCGACGGGGAAATCGTCCTGCACGAATACACGCACGGCCTGAGCAATCGTCTCGTCGGCGGCGGAGTCGGCATCAGCGCGCTCCAGTCCGCCGGCATGGGCGAGGGATGGTCGGACTTCTACGCGATCGCGCTGCTGAGCGAGGAAAGCGACGATGTGAACGGCAACTACGCGGCGGGCGCCTACGCGACCCACCAGCTCGGCGGCCTCACCCAGAATTATTACTACGGCATCCGTCGCTATCCCTACAGCACGGACATGACGAAAAATCCGCTGACGCTGAAGGACATCGATCCGACGAGGGCGAGTTCGCATCCCGGCATCCCGCGCAGCCCGATCATCGGCGGATCGGCCGACGAGGTTCACAATTCGGGGGAAGTGTGGTGCGTCACGCTCTGGGAGGTGCGGGCGAATCTGATCGCGAAGCACGGCTGGGCGACGGGCAACGAGCTGGCGCTGCAACTCGTGACGGACGGGATGAAGCTCGCGCCCTCGAATCCGACGTTCCTGCAGGCGCGTGACGCGATCGTCCAGGCGGATGTGGTGAACAATACGGGCGCGAACCACAGCGAGCTGTGGACTGCGTTTGCAAAGCGCGGCATGGGCGCGGGCGCGATCGTGCCTGCAAGTTCGACGGCGACGGGTGTCACCGAGTCATTCGATCTTCCGGATGATCTGAACGTGACGCCGAATGGAGCGATCATCGCGGCGGGCCCGGTCGGTGGTCCGTTCACGCCGGATTCGCAGACCTACACGCTCACGAACACAGACCCGGCCGTGCCGCTTTATTGGACGGCCTCCTCGTCGCAGCCGTGGCTCACGGTCACTCCCGTGGGCGGTTCCCTCGCGCCAGGCGTCTCGACCACGGTGACGGCGGTGGTCACCAGTGCTGCTGCGGCGCTCGCCGCGGGGAGCTACACGGGCACGATCAGTTTCATCAACACCACGAGCGGCGCGAATCAGCCCCGGACGGTGACGCTGGTATCCGGCGGGGCGGATTATTTCACCGAGGTTTTCGACACGTCGTTGAATGACACGGACAACCAGAGCTGGCTTTTCACGCCGAACGGATCGAACAGCTTCTACAGCGTGCTGCGCGCCGCGGTAAGCGCCTTTCCCACCGACCCGGCGGGCGGGACGACTCTCAGCATGGTGGACGACAGCGCGACGCAAGTGACGCCGTCCGGGGGTTCTCAGGACAGCCTCTACGGGGTCAACTACTCGACGTTCCACGTGGGCAGCAATGGATACGTCACCTTCGGTTCCAGTGACACGAGCTACGCGGCGGAGTTGGCGAACCACTTTGCAAAGCCTCGAATCGCCGCCCTTTTGTCCGACCTCGATCCGACGGCGCAGGGGAACATCTCCTGGAAGCAGACGGCCGACCGGATGGCGGTGACGTGGCAGAATGTCCCCGATTACGGCGCAACGAACTCGAACAATTTCCAGATCGAGTTATTCTTCGACGGTCGCGTCCGGATCACCTGTCTCGGCATCGCCGGGACCCGCGGGCTGATCGGGCTGTCGCAGGGCGCGGGCACTCCGGCGAATTTCGTGGAGAGCGATTTCAGCGGCTACGGCACCGTGCCCGCGCCGGCTCTGCAACTGGCGGTCCCGACTCCCGCGACGGAGGGGGACGGTGTGCTCGCGGGGCAGGCTTCTGTTTCGATTGTCTCGGCACTGGTGTCTGACCTCGTGGTTTCGCTCGGCTCCAGCAACACGCAGGAGGTGACCGTGCCAACGATGGTGACGATTCCCGCGGGTCAATTGAGCGCTGCTTTCGATGTCACGATTCTCGATGACGTCCTGCTCGATGGCACGCAGGACGCCGTGATCACCGCGGGTGCGGCGGGTTTCACGGGCGCGGTCCGGATCATTTCCGTGCAGGACAACGAGACGGCCACGCTCTCGGTGACCGCGCCGGCGACAACGACGGAAGGCGCCGGGGTGTTGCAGGGAATGGTCAGTGTCAGCACGCCTCCCGCGAGGGCGGTCTTGGTCAGTCTGATTTCCAGCGCCACGTCGGCGATCCAGGTCTCCGCGACGGTGGTCATTCCCGCGGGGCAGGCATCGGTCAATTTCCCCATCACCGTCGTGGACGACAACGTGATCGATGGCACCGAGAACGCGACGATCACCGCGCATGTTGCGAATTGGACGGACGGGGCGGCCTCGATCTCGGTGCAGGACAATGAGAACAACAGCATCACGGTATCCGCCCCGTTGCAGGTCACCGAGGGCGGGGTGTACGCGGGCACCGTCTCGATCTCCGGCACCGTCACCTCGGCGCTGATCGTTTCGCTCGCATCCAATAATACTTCGCGCCTCGCCGTGCCCGCGACCGTCACGATCCCCCCGGGCTCGGCATCGGCGCCGTTTACGTTCACTGCGCCGGACAATTCGCTGACCGACGGGACGGCGTTCGCGACCATCACCGCCAGCGCAGCCGGCTTCACGGATGGGAGCATCACGACGGATGTGTTCGACGACGACGTGCACCATTTCAACGTCGGGAACATCGCCTCGCCCCAGACCCGCGGATTGCCTTTCTCCGTCACACTGACGGCCAAGGATGTGAACGGGGTGACGATCGCTGGCTACGCGGGGAATCCGTCCCTGTCCGCCGCCGGCTCCGCGGGCGCCGTGACGATCTCACCGGCGAGCGCATCTGGATTCATCAACGGGGTATGGACGGGCGCCGTGACAGCCGGAACATTCGACACGGACGTCGTGCTCACGGTCAGCGACGGTCTCGGTCACAGTGGCACTAGCAATCCGTTCGATATCGTCGTCGGGGCGTTGCATCACTTCGCGTGGAATGCCGTGCCCGGCACTCAGACGGCGGGCGCGCCATTCGGCGTCACGCTCACCGCACAGGACGCAGGGAACAACATCGTCACAACATTCGCGGGAAATGCGAACCTTTCGGGAAAAGTCTCTGCTCTCAGCAACTCGAGCATCGTCATCACCGAAGTGAACCCGAACACGCCGGATGAGATCGAGTTCATGAACGTGGCGTCCAGTCCGCTGGACATCTCCGGCTGGACGGTGAGCATCTACGACTTCGACGTATATCCCGGCGCCAAGAGCTTCACGATCCCGTCCGGCACGACGTGCGGGGCCGGGCAGTTGTTCCGGCTTCAGGAATTCGGCGTGGCGCCCGGCGCGTTCCCGCTGTTCTCGCTGGGCGCCAACATCAACTGGACGTCGGACAGCGGCTCCCCGGTCGCAGTGCTGTTGCAGAATGCCTCGGGCGACATCGTTGATTTCTTCTGCGCGGGTGCGGGTTCGCCGTCGCTGATCACCTCGCCCGTGTCGATTCCCGGTTCGCAGTGGACCGGCCCGACGGTGGGCACGCCCTTGAACCTCGCCCTCGATTACGCCCGCACGGGAGGCTCCGATGGCAACTCGGCGGCGGACTGGATCACGGCGCCGCCGGGGCCGGGCACGTTGAACCCCGGGCTCACCACGCCGTTCACTGTTTCGCTTTCCGTGCCGATCACGCCTGCGGTGTCGGGCGGCTTTCTGAATGGAAGCTGGACGGGGAACATCACGATTTTCCAGGCGGCGTTGCAGATGACGCTCCATGCGGACGATGGCGCCGGGCACTCCGGCGTGAGCAATGCGTTCGATGTGATCGGCACGGTGAATGGGAATCCGCAGTCGGTCGGCGTGCCGTTCAGGAGCCCGACGCGAATCACGCTGACGGGACAGGATAGCGCCAATCCGGATGCGGTGCTCACTTTCGCAATCGGCACGCCGCCCGCGCGTGGAACGCTCGCCGGTGCGCCGCCAAACATGACCTACACGCCCACCGGTGCGTACTATGGCGCGGACAGCTTCACTTTTACCGTGAGCAACGGGACCATCATCAGCCCGCCGGTTGCCATTTCGATCACGGTCGTCGCCCCGCCCGTGATCGTGAGCGCTCCGCTGAACAGTGATCCGGGATGGGCGCGGCAGGGGCAATGGGCATTCGGTGTCCCGACCGGAGCGGGCGGGGTCTCGTTCGGCAACTCGGATCCCACCGGCGGCGTCACGGGTGCGAATGTGATCGGCGTGAATCTCAACGGTGATTACTCGACGGATGTCGGCGGGCCCTACTATCTCACCGCCGGGCCGTTCAATCTCTCCAATCACATCGGCACGCTTCTGCGCTTCGCGCGCTGGCTGAACACGGACTACCAGCCCTATGTCTCGGCCACGGTGGAAGTGTCCACGGATGGCTCGACGTGGAGCACGGTCTGGAACAACGGGAACTCCCGGGAGATCGCCGATTCCTCGTGGAGGACGGTCGAGTATGACATCTCGGCGCTCGCGGATAACAAAGCCGCGGTCTATGTGCGTTGGGGCTACCGCGTGAACAGCGGCGCCTATCCTTATTCCGGCTGGAATCTCGATGACATCCAGTTGCTTGCCATTCCTCCGCTGGTCGTCACGACCAACCTCGACGAGGACGATGGCACGACGGCGATCGGCACCGGTGACTCGCTTCGCGAATGCATCGCAGCCGCGAAGTCCGATGGCGCGTTCATCGTCTTCGCTCCCTCGCTGAGCGGCCAGACGATCACGCTCGGCTCCCAGTTGCTGATCGACAAGGTTCTCACCATTGACGGATCTTCGCTGGCGGCGGGTGTGGTGGTCGATGGCAATGCGAACTCGCGGCTCTTCGAGGTGCAGTCCGGCGCGTCCCTCGTCCTCGAGTCGCTGGCTTTGACGCGCGGAAAGGCAAACGCCTCGGGTGGCGCGCTCAGCAATGCCGGCAGCCTGAAGGTGAGCCGATGCACCGTGTCGCACAGCCTGGCGTTTGCGAGCGGTGGCGGCATCGCGAACAGCGGGAGCCTCACGGTGGAGAACTCCACTCTCACGGAGAATTTCGCCGTGATGGACGGCGGCGGCATCGGAGGTTCCGGCGCGGTGACGGTCCGGCATACCACCATCGTGGGGAATACCGCCTTCTTCTCGAACGGCGGCGGCATCATGAGCGGCGGCACGCTCACCTTGGAAAATTCCGTGGTCGCCATGAACACCGCGCAGTCCGCACCGAACGTCGCGGGGCCCATCACTTCGCAGCCTGGCTCCAGCCTGATCACCGGCAATCCCCGTCTCGCTCCGCTCAACCACTACGGCGGACGCACGAAGACGATGCCGCCGCTTCCGGGTTCCCCCGTGATCGAGGCCGCCGTGATGCTCGGCAGCACGCCGCTGAGCGATCAGCGCGGCGATGTGCGGCCGAACGGTTCGCTTCCGGACATCGGAGCCGTCGAGGCGTTTGCCTTCTCTTCGCTCGCGGCGATCGACAGCGACGCCGATTGGATCGACGACCGCATCGAGCCTGCGTATGGCCTCACGGTCGGCCTCAACGACTACGCGCTCGACAGCGATGGCGACGGCTTCACCGACGCGAGCGAACTCGGAAGCATGACCGATCCGCTCGATGCGAACAGCTACCTGAAGATTGTCTCCTTCACGCAGGGCCCCGGCTTCGATCCGGTCACGAACCCCGTCTTCAACCTCACGTTCACGAGTTTCCCTGGGCTTTCCTACTCGGCGGAGTGCGAACAGGGCCTGAACTTCGCCGGTTCCGGCGTCCACGTGGTCCCCCTCGGCGAGGCGGATTCCTTCACGCGCTCGGTGCAGATCCTCATGCTGCCGAATTACGATTTCGTCCGCGTGAGGAGGAATGATTAAGCCCCGCGCAGTGGAGAGACGAAGGCGCTGCGGCAAAAGTAGTCAAAGGCTTCAGCCTGTCCGATCGTTGCATCGCGAAAGAAGCCGGGACGGGCTGAAGCCCTTTTCTGCTTTTGGCGGCTCCCGGTTGCGCGAGACTCGATAGAAGAGGAGAGGGGAGGCGCCCGTAATTCCTTCGAGCTGGGAGCCGTCACTTCCCGAGCACCCACGCGAGGCCGCGCACGAGCCGCTCGGTGAGGCGGTCGCTGTGATGCCCGGGGGATTCGTAAAAGGCGACGGGTGACTTCCGTTCACGGAGTGCGTCGTGCATTTTTCGCGCGCCGATGTTCGCGCCGAATTCATCGTGCTCCGCGCCGTCGAGGTAGATGCGCTGCGCGGGTGCGAATGCGTCGGCGCGGCGCCGGATGACGTGGAGCGGATCGAGTGTGAGCCATCGCTGCCAGGTGTCGGCACGCCAGTTTCCCCGCTCGTCGTAAAGCCACTCGAAACGCCCGGGCCTCCCGGCGGTGGGTGCGT
>JBEBGK010000391.1:0-4427 GCA_040081515.1 Chthoniobacteraceae bacterium | reverse complement strand
GATGAACACGATGTTCGGCGGGCGCGCGGCGGCGAGGTGGGAGGGGAGAAGGAGCAGCGCGGCGAGACGCTTTCGGACGAGGAAAAGAAGCTGCTGGCCGAGGCGCGGAAGCGGTTCGAGGAAGGGCGCGGACCGGACCAGCCGGCAGGAGCGCCGCGGCGTCCGCAGGATGGCCAGCGCCCGCCACTTCCACCGGCGCCGAAGGACCTCGTGCCGTTGAATGAACTGAACGGCAAATACAAGGAGCAGGATGGCGGACTTTACGGCGGAGGAAAGAATGAGCCGCCCGCGGAACACGCGGCACTCGCGCGCACGGCCATCGCGGAAATCAAACCGCTCGACCGCGACGGCCGGCCCGCACCGGACGGCAAGGTGGTGCTGATGAGCATCGGCATGTCGAATACGACGATGGAATTCAGCAGCTTCGTGCAACTCGCGAACGAGGATCCCCGCAGAGCCGGGCATGTCGTGGTCGTGGACGCCGCGCAGGGCGGCAAGGATGCCACCGCGTGGGCAAGCGCCGATGCCAGGCCGTGGGAGGTCGCCGCGCAGAAACTGCAGGGCGCGGGTGTTTCGCCGGCGCAGGTGCAGGCAGTGTGGATCAAGCAGGCGCTCAAGGGACCGGACGCAGGGTTCCCCTCCGAGACCGAGCGGCTGCGCGACCGCATCCGCGAAATCGTCACCGTCGCGAAACAGAAATATCCCAATTTGCGCGTGGTCTATCTGAGCAGCCGGATCTACGCCGGCTACGCGACGACGGCGTTGAACCCCGAGCCGTATTCGTATGAGAGCGCGTTTGCGGTGCGCTGGCTCATCGATGAGCAGATCAAAGGCTCGCCCGCGTTGAACGCGGACCCCGCGAAGGGCGGGGTGAAAGCGCCGGTGCTGCTGTGGGGTCCGTACCTCTGGGCGAACGGCGCGACGCCGCGGAAATCCGACGGGCTCGCTTTTCTGCGGGAGGATCTTTCCGAGCGCGACGGGACGCATCCTTCCGAGAGCGGACGCGGAAAGGTCGCAAAGCTGCTGCTGGATTTTTTTACGACCGACCCGCTGGCGGGGACGTGGTTTGTGAAGTGATATCGCGGGACGATGCTTCGAAGAATCTGTTTCGCCGTGGCCTGCCTCGCAGCGTCCGCCGTCCTGGCAGCCGATGCGGTCCGCCCTGCCATCACCGCGATCCATCCCGGCACCGACCGGCTGCCCGCAAACCATCTCAAGTTCTACATCCATTTCTCGCAGCCCATGCAGCAGGGCGTCTTCCTGCGGCACTGCGCCCTTCTCGATCAGAACGGCAAACCCGTGGTGGAGCCTTTTCGCGAGACCGAACTCTGGAGCGCGGACCGCAAGCGCCTCACCCTCTGGCTGCATCCGGGCCGTCAGAAGACGGGCGTCAATCTGAACGACGAGTTCGGCCCCGTCCTCCAGCCGGATCGCCGCTACACGCTGGTCATCTCCGGTGAGTGGCTCTCGGATGAAGGAACGCCCCTCGGCGCCGCGGTCCGGAAGCATTTCACCGCCGTCGATCGGGTCACCGCGCAGCTCGACGTCTCCGCCTGGCAATTGACTGCGCCCGCCGCCGGGACCAGCTCGCCACTCGAAGTACGCTTCCCCGCTCCGCTGGACCACGCCTTGATCGAGCGCAGCCTCAGGGTGACTGACTCGAAAGGCGCGCCCGTCGCGGGCGAGGGCCACGCAACGAATCACGATCACGGCTGGCGCTTCACGCCGGATCGCCCATGGGCGGATACCGCGCATCAATTACTCGCCGATGCCGTGCTCGAAGACCTCGCAGGGAACAGCCTCGCCCGCCCGTTCGAGGTGGATCTCCAAGGGCCCGCTCCGAAGCCCGCCCCGGCCGTCATTACGATCCCGTTCTCTCCCGTCCACCAGAATCGCTGATCGAGACGGGGCCGGACCCGCGAGCCGACTGTTTCTCCCGTGACTCGCCCGGCAAATTGAGCGAGACGAAATCATATGAACTGCCGCGTTCTTTCCCTCCTCCTTCTTGGAAGCGCCCTCCTTCGCGCTGAACCGATCGCGCCCGGCGATCTGGTCGTCGAGCGGAATGTCATGGTCCCGATGCGCGATGGCGTGAGGCTCGCCACGGACCTCTACCTGCCAGCGAAAGACGGCAAGCCGGTAACGGAAAAGCTGCCGGTGATCCTCACGCGCCTGCCTTACGACAGGAACGGCGCGAAGAAGCAGGGCGAATACTTCGCGCGCCACGGCTACGCCTTCGTGGCGCAGGATACGCGCGGCAGGTTCGGCAGCGAGGGCGTGTGGCACATGATGACGGACGATGGACGGGACGGCGTGGATTGCGCCGCGTGGATCGGCAGGCAGCCATGGAGCAACGGAAAGATCGGCATGATCGGCACGTCCTACGTCGGCGGCACGCAGCACGCGATGGCGATGGAGCGCGCGCCGGAACTCGTCACGGTGATTCCGGTGGACGCGGTGTCGAATCCGGGCGTGCAATCCATGCGCAATGCGGGCGCATTCGAGTTGCGCTTCTGGAACTGGATCATGCTCAACGCGGGCCGCGGCAGCCGCGCGTCGCGCGACCCGGCCACAGCCACGATGCTCAAGGAAATGGCGGACAACCGCCTTGCTTACCTGGAAAATTTCCCGCTGCGGCGCGGGACGACGCCGCTGAAGTTCGCACCGGAATACGAGGACTGGCTGGTCGAGGCCATGCGGCACGGCGCGAATGATTCGTTCTGGGAACAGAACAACATTCTCGAGCACGCCGATCGCTACAAGGACATCCCCGTCTATCTCGTCGGCGGCTGGTACGACTCGTGGGCCGGCAATACCGTGGCGAATTTCACCGCGCTCTCGAAGGCGCTGAAGAGCGACGTGTATCTGATCATGGGCCCGTGGATTCACGGGCAGCAGGCGCGCAGCACGCATGGCCAGGTGGATTTCGGAGACGCCGCCGCGATCGCCGATGAGCTCGCGTGGCGGCTGGAATGGTATGATCACTGGCTCAAGGGGAAGGAGAACGCCGTCGGGAAGGCCGCCCCTTTCGCCACGAAAGTCCGCCTCTTCGTGATGGGCACCGGCGACGGTCGCAAGACCGGAAAAGACCTCCTCTTTCACGGGGGATACTGGCGCGATGAAAAGGAATGGCCGCTCGCAAGGGCGAAAGCCACGAGCTTCTTCCTCGGACGCAACGGCACGCTCTCCACCGCAAGCCCGGGCGCCGGTGCGGCCTCCACCTCGTTCACGTTCGATCCGCGCAATCCCGTCCCGACGATCGGCGGCAACATCTCCAGCGGCGACGGCATCATGCTGCAAGGCGCATGGGACCAGCGCGGCGGACCGCACCTTTGGAACTGGACGAAACCGCTCCCGCTCTCGGCGCGCAATGACATCGTGTGCTTCCAGACCGCGCCGATCGAGGCGGACCTCGAGGTCACCGGTCCCCTCGAGGTGAAGCTCTGGGTTTCCTCCACCGCAAAGGACACCGATTTCACCGCGAAGCTGCTCGACATCTATCCCGCCAGCGCCGACTGGCCGCACGGCTTCGATCTGAACATCGCCGACGGCATCGTGCGCGCGCGCTTCCGCGACTCGCTCAAGGAGGAGCGGCTGATGGAGCCGGGAAAAATCCACCCCGTCACCATCCGGCTCTATCCCACGAGCAATGTCTTCAAAAAGGGACACCGCATCCGCGTGGATGTTTCATCGAGTAATTTTCCCCGCTTCGACATCAACCCGAACACCGGCGAACCGCTGAACGATCACCGCCGCGTGATCACAGCCGTGAATACGATCCACCACGACGCGGAGCACCCGTCGCAGATCGTCCTGCCCGTGGTCGCGCAGGAGCGCACGGCGCGATACGATCTCCTGATCCGGAACGCCCGCATCGCCGACGGGACCGGGGCGCCATTGGTGAACGGAAGCATCGCCGTGAAAGACGGGCGCATCGCCGCGGTCGGCGCGGTGGAGGGCGGCGCGGTCACGGAGATCGACGCGCAAGGCCGCGTGGCGGCGCCGGGGTTCATCGACGTGCACACGCACTCCGAACGCATCCCGCGGATGCCCGCCGCGGAGAATTTCGTGCGCATGGGCGTGACCACGATCATCACCGGCAACTGCGGCGGCTCCCGCACGGATGTCGCGAAGTTCTTCGAGGAGATCGCCGCGGCGAAGGTCGCGATCAATGTCGCCACATTGATCGGCCACAACTCCGTCCGGCGCGATGCAATGGGCGGCAATTTCTCACGGCCGCCGACCGGGGAGGAATTGCAACGCATGAAGGCCATGGTGGATCAAGCCATGCGCGACGGCGCCGTGGGCTTGAGCACCGGCTTGATCTACCTGCCGGGCTCGTTCGCGAAGACCGACGAGATCGTCGAACTGGCAAAAGTCGCCGCATCCCATGGCGGCATCTACGCGAGCCACATGCGGGCCGAGAC
>JBEBGK010000390.1:0-4430 GCA_040081515.1 Chthoniobacteraceae bacterium | reverse complement strand
ACATTCAACCAGACAGGAGGAGAACAATGCCAGAAGTCACAGTCCGCAAAGGCGAACCCATCGATCGCGCCCTGAAGCGTCTCAAGAGCAAGCTTGAGACCGAGGGCATCATGGAGGAAGTCCGCCGGCTGCGCGCGTTCGAGACGCCGACGCAGAAGACGAAGCGGAAAGCGAAGGCGAACGCCAAGCGCGCCAAGGCCAAGTTCCGTTTCAACATCTCCTAGGGCCGCGCACGCAGCCCTTCGGGGAATTAATTCATCATCGAGCCCGCTGGCGTTTCGTCCGGCGGGCTTTTTGATTTTCCGGCGGGGAGCCCCTTGGATTACGTGCATTCGCAGACGATCCGGAAGCCGAAGTCGTTGCTGAAATAGCCGGGATCGTTGAACGAGCGCGCGGTGGTCCGGAGGCTCGACAGGCGCGACTTCCACGAGCCGCCGCGGCACACCCGTTGACGTCCGCTGGACGCCGGGCGCGGGTTGGTGATTTCCTTTCCCTTGTAGGGTTCGTACCAGTCCACGCACCACTCGAACACGTTGCCGGCCATGTCCTCGATGCCGAATGGACTCGCGCCTCGCGGGAAGGAACCCACGGGCGAGGACTCGGGATAGCCGTCGTTGATCGACACCTCCCGCCACGGAAAGCTGGTGCTGGCATCGGCGAAATTCGCGACTTGGACGCCTTGGTTCCATTCGCCCCATGGAAACGTGCGGCCATCCTCGCCTCGGGCGGCGTATTCCCATTCCGCCTCGGTGGGAAGGCGATAGGTCTTCCCCTCCTTTTTGCTCAGCCATTTGCAAAACGCATCGGCATCCTGCCACGTCACGAAGATGACTGGATGAGACTGGCCCGCCCCGGGCGCCCGTTTGGACGCGTGCGCAGGATCGAATGCCTCATACTGGGCGTTGGTCACAGGATGTCTCGCCATGTAGAGGCACGAGATTGTGACTGGAGTGAGCGGCTGTTCGTTGACCTGGGCGTGCGGGGCGGCGCTGCCCATCACAAAGCGTCCGCTCGGGACGAGGAACATCTGGATTCCGACGCTGTTGGTGAAATTCGGATACTTCTGGCGCTCCGCAGCCCGCGCTGCCGGCGTGACGTTCAGCTCCTTCGCGGGATCCTTCTTGACGGGGACGACAGGCGCCGGCGCGGGAGCCGCGGGCTTTGGCGCCGGTTGGTTGGCAGGCGGCGCCTTTGGCGGCGCCGCGACCGCGACGGGTTTCGGGGAATGGTTCGCGGCAGGCGTCGCGGGTTTTCCGGAGGGCGCCATCGGCATTGAGGCCATCTCCTCGAGATATTCGTCGATCAGATCTTCCGCCTGTCCGCCCGTGAGCCCGAGGCTTTCGCCCAGATTGCACATCGCGTCGCGCTGGTCATCGCTCATCTCCTCGCCATCGAGGCACAGGCGCGACATTTTCAGGATCCGCCGGAACTCATCGGACGGATTGCTGCCATTCGCAGGAGCGGAAACCGTCGGGGTGCTGCGGTTCTCGACTGGCGCGGGTGCGGGCGGCGGCGCCGCATCCTCGACGCGCTCCGCGCCGAGGGTCTTCAGCTCCGCGGCGATCACCGGCTCGATGTCCTCCCGGGTCAGGCCCAGTCGCTCGCCTGCATTGTAAAGCTTCTCCTCGCCCTCCTTCGTGAGGCGCTTCTCGGTCAGCGCAAAGCCGAGCAGTTTCTTGAACTCCTCGATCGCCTTTTCCACCATCTGGGCGTGGATCCCGCGATCGATGAGCTTCCGTTGCTCGGGGTCCAGCAGCTTCGAGCGCGCCTCTGCGAGGAAGTGAGGCGCCTCATCGAGTCCCTGGCGCAGCAACTGCGCCATCGGATTGCTCGGCTGATTCTTCAGCGGAAGCTTCTTCTGCCACCAGACCAGCAACTGGCGGCAGTGATCCTCGATCATCTCCGTCGTGGCATTTGCGGAGTAGCTCAGGCAAAGCCGATCGTACGGATTCGGCGAGTTGTAGTCCTTCCATCCAGTCCACCTGATGGGATTGTCGGGAATCGGGGTCGGTAATGCCACGGCTCAGGGCTGGGGCGGCGGCAGGCGCCGCGGTTACGAGATCTGCAACTGCGCGAGATCCGCAGTCGCCAGTTCGATTTCATCTTCGGCGAGACCGGTATTCCGCGAGATCGAGACCCGGCTCGTCCTCCCGTAGGCCTCGACCACGACCTCCAGGACCTGGTTCTCGTTGTAATGATACGTCAGCTCGACGGGCGAACCCTTCGGAAGGAAGGGCGGCAGTTCGACATCGCAGATGCCCAGCGGCGTGCACTCTCCCGGCACGGTGCTCTCCCCTTCCACGACGCGGACGATTGCGTTCTTCATGTTCGCCTTCGCGGTGCCAAAGGAATTCTTCATGTCGGCCGGCACGGGCGTCATCTTCGGGATCATCGGGAACACATATTCCTCGACGCGCGCATCATCCCAGAGCACCACGCCGAGCGTGTGCGTGGTGATGTTCGTCACCTTGATCAGCGAACCGTCGGCCGCTGAGAATTGATCGCGGACGTCCTGCGAGATGACACGGCTGCCCGTTTCATCCTCGTCATGCAGCATGGCGAGCATCGCCTGGATCGCCGCGCCGGTCGCCACCGCCTCATCGGGGCTGACATCGTCGGCCACGGGACGCTGGGTCATGTCGGCGATCATCTGCCGCACCGAGGGCACGCGGGTCATGCCTCCGGTGAGCAGTACCCGATCGATCTGCTGCCAGCTCATGTTCGCCTCCTGCATGACGATCTCGCAGATCGCCTTGCACTTCTCGACCAGGTGGCGGCAGCGTTCCTCGAAGGACTCGCGGGTCAGCTCGAGCTTCACGCTGCGGCCATTATAGTTGTGGACGAGCGTCGTCCGGGGCCGCGTGGAAAGCTGAACCTTCGCCGTCAGCGCGCGATTGTAGAGGTCCTGATAGCTCTGCAGATCCAGCAAGGGGTTTTCGGCATGTTGCTTGTCGAACTCATCAGCCACCCAGTTTACGATGATGTCGTCCCAGTCCTTGCCCCCGAGGCGGTGGTCACCGTTGCTCGCCACCATGCGGATGTGGTGCCCCTCGATGCGCATGATGGTGACGTCGAACGTCCCGCCGCCGAGATCGAAGACGAAGACCGTCTGATCCTGCTCGAGCTTGTCGAGGCCGTAGGCCAGCGCCGCCGAAGTCGGCTCGTTGATGATCTGAAGCACGTTGAACCCCGCGAGCTGCCCCGCGACCAGCGTGGCGGTGCGCTCCGCATCGTTGAAATACGCCGGGACGGTGATCACCGCATCGGTCACGACCTCGCCGAGATACTTTTCCGCGTCGAGTTTCAGCTTGCGCAGGATGATCGCGGAAAGTTCCTCCGCCGAATACACCTTCCCCGCAAACGTGCGGCTGAACTGCGCCTTGCTCTTGCCCATCTCCCGCTTCACGAAATCGACGATCTTGTCCGGCTCCGAGACTGCGTTCTGCTTCGCCACAGTTCCGACGACGGCATTGTTCCCGTCGAAAAGGATCACCGAAGGCGTGATGCGTTCATTCTCCGCGTTGGGAACGATCTGCGGCTTCCCGTAGGCATCGATGTGCGCGACCGCACAGAATGTGGTCCCGAGATCGATCCCAACTGCTTTTCGATTGAGTGGTTTATCGGACATGGCTCTTAGTGCTGAAGGATTCTGCGGTTTTGGCGGGAGATGGAAAATTTCGGGGCATCACAGTTCATGATTTGTCGGCGGCGGCGCTGAGGGCGGCGAGGTAGCCTTCCTGCCATTTCTTGATGACGACTTCCTCGGGCCGGATCATCCGCTCCCGCCATTGGAATCCGCATTTCACGACCTTGACCACCTGCTGGTCCTGCTCCGGATCCTCGACCATCTCCACACTCACGGCCCGCTGGCTGCGTTTATCGAGCTTGCCGGTGTTCGACGGAATCCTCGACACGTCGAGGCGCTCGAGCACCTCGAGGATCGCATCGCGGTTGTGCTCCAGACGGCTCATGGGCGAGACGACGCTCTCAAAAAGGATGAGTTCCCCTCCGCTGAGCTGCCCGCGTTTCTCATGACTGGTGAGGGTGATGGTGAGCTGGCGGTGAATCTCCGTGATGTCGTCGTAGAGGAGGATGATGTCGCGAATCACCGGCTTGAGCATCGATTCCAGCAGAAATCCGTCCTTGTAGCTCTTCAGCTCCGCGTGCAGCGCCTCGAACATCGAGCGGTTGATCGAATTCTTTTGATCGAGCGCCGCCTTCGTCTCGCTCAGCATGCGCGGGACGGACTCCTGGCTGAGCATCGCCTTCTCGACGCGCTCAAGCATGTCGGCCTGCTCGAACTGCGCCCGTGCCAGCGCCTCGATCCCCTGCAGGACAGGCTTCATCACCTGGGAAAGCGCGGGGCCTTCGGGCGATGAATTCTGCGGGTGTGTTCGCCCGCCGTTCCCGTTCATCCGGTCCGATCCGTG
>JBEBGK010000389.1:0-4445 GCA_040081515.1 Chthoniobacteraceae bacterium | reverse complement strand
TTCGTGTCTATCGCCAATTCGGCCAAGTCTCTCTGGCTAGGAGGGATTATTTTACCCTGTGCATCGACAGCCTGTGGAGGCTTGGGTCTGGCCCGCCACAAGTTATCCAATCTTTCGATGTATCGTGCCGCGATAGCCCGCGCTGGTGGGAGAGATGGCATCGACGTACCAGCCCCGGCCAAAAGACCTAGGGTGTCGCTGTCGTGTGAGTGATTGTTTCCTATCCAGAAATTTTCCAAGACCATTCTCAATTTCGCGGGCTCTTGAGTCGCGCGGATATTCTCGACCCAATCTTTGACGGCGATCCTAGTTTCAGGGTTTCCGCCAGCCATATACCGTGATTTCAAGATCTGGCGGGCATTTGCCACGGCCCAGAGCGAACCGCCATCCATTTGCTGAACCAGCTCCGCGCTCTTGAGCTTGTTGAGATCGCTCCACATCACCGCCGCCCCGCCCTTCCTGCTCAGGCGCCAGATGCGGCCGTGCTCGTGGTCGCGGCGCGGGTCGCGGAAGTCCACTTCGCCGTGGTTGATGATCGGGTTGCTCCAGTCGGCGATGTAGAGCGCGCCGTCGGGGCCGAGCTTCACGTCGATGGGGCGGAAGGTCGCGTCGCTCGTCTGCACGAGCACGGGGAGCTGCTCCGTCACGTAGCCGCTTTTTCCCTCCGCGCTGAGGTCGTTGATTTTGAAATGCACGATCTTGTGCGCGCGGAAGTCGCACGTGACCGCGCTGCCCTGCCAGTCGGCGGGGAAGTGCGGGCTGTAGAGGATCTCGAGGCCGCAGAATTTCGGGTAGCTGCCGGGGCTGATGCTCGGGAGCGTGCGGCGCGCGCCTTCGTAGGTGACGAACTGGCCGCCGGGGAAGGACCAGTTGATGCCGCCGCTGCCGGCGCCGTCGGTGAAAAAGCTCTGGCCCCATTGGTCCCACGCGTGGCCCCAGGAGTTGATCCAGCCTTTCGCGAAGACCTCCACGCGCTCGGTGCGCGGGTCGTAGGCGAAGACGCCGCCGCTATTCAGCCGCACCACGCCCCACGGCGTCTCCATGTGCGTGTGGATGTAGATGCTCTGGTTGAAATAGAGGCGTCCATCCGGCCCCCAGCGCAGGGTGTGGACGATGTGGTGTGTGTCCTCGGTGCCGAATCCGCTGAAGACGATGCGCTTCTTGTCCGCCTTGCCGTCGCCGTCGGTGTCCTCGAAGTAGAGCAGCTCGGTGGGCTGGCCGACGTAGCAGCCCCAGTGGCCTTCGGGCGTGAGCACCGGCGCGACGCCGGTGGGGATGAGCAGGCCGTCGGCAAAGACGGTGGCCTTCGTGGCTTTCCCCGTGTGGCCGGGGTCTTCGATCACCAGGATTTTGTCGAACGCCTCCTGTCCCGGCGCGATCTGCGGATACATGGCGCTGCTCGCGACCCACAGGCGGCCCTGCGCATCCCAATTGCACTGGGTCGGCTTGGCGAGGAGCGGGTTCTCGGCCCAGAGGGAGATTTCGAGTCCGTCGGCGAGGGTGAAGGTGGGGAGTTCGAATTTTTTCGGTTCGGGAGCCGGCGTCGGAATGACTGAAAAAGTCACGTTTTTCGCTCCAATCTCTCCTAGGGCGACCATGACGGCCCTCACGTCGGAATACTTCGTACTCTTATCCGCACGGACGATCACCCTTCGTTCGGGTTGTGAAGTTAGGCCCTTCTGCAATTTCGCGAGTGCATCGCCGCGTTTGGCGAAACGCTCGCCATCAAGGCGAAATTCAATTCCGTCTTGGACGGGGACGATTTCCAACTCGAACCCTTCGAGTGCAGGGATGTTCTTCGCATCCTTGGCGACGGGCAGCACAACCGTTGAGTCCGGCGGAACAGAGTCCATGCCCGCGCGAATCGCTGAGGCGGGCTGCTTCTTCAGCTTCTCGATCTCGGCCTCGGCGGCTTCGATGAGCGGGTCGAACTTCGGAATCTCGACGGCGTTCTGCCCCTGCTCGCGTTTGCGGAAGCCGAATAGGTAGGTCTCATTCGCCGGCCGCCAGCGGTGGAAGAAGAGCGCGTTCTTGCGGATGATGGCGGCGCGGATGGCTTCGAGTCTCCCGCGGTATTCCTGACTTGCGAGAAAAGTCTCGTGATTAGCTTTCGCGGTATCCTCCCGACTTTGCGAAGGTCGCGATTCATATATTTTGTTTACCAACAAATCTCGTGCGACACGCGCGGGAGTGTCTTTCCATTCCAAACCCTTTGCTAGCTCCCACCCGGCGGTGTTGTAACCGTCGGCAGTGAGATGAATGCCATTATCTGTGACAGGCCCAGGATCGTTGCTCCATCCCGGACGTCGCACGCGAAACTCGTAGAGACTGACGAACCGCGCCCCGCGCTCCTTCGCCAGTTCCTCGATGGCCTTGGTGTATTGCTCCAGCAGCTTGTTGTGCTCCGTCGGGTCGGGAAGGCCGGGACGCGCACGCTTGGGATTCTCCGGGTCGGGATTGCGCATATCCTCGTGCCGGATCGGCGAGAGCAGGACGAAGCGGACGGGGGATTTTTTAACCACGGAGGGCACGGAGGACACGGAGGGAGATGCAGGGGATGCAGGGGATGCAGGGGATGCAGGTGCGCCTTTCTTCCCCTCCGTGCTCCCCGTGTTCTCCGTGGTTTCAATGATCGCATCCATGCACTGCGCGAGTTCCTTTTTGAACCGCCCGGCGCTCATCGGCTCCGCGCCGTAGCGGGCGGGGTCGCGGTTCAGCGTCCAGTCCTGCGAGCGGTCCGTCATTTCCTGCAGACTCGCGGCCATGCCGTAGCCGAGGAAGACGACGGTGGGCTTCACGAGCGCGAGCTGTTCCTTCAGCCGCTCGAAGCCCTTCGCCGCGGGGTCGAACGACGCGCGCGACCAGCCGAGCGGCGTGTCGGCGCTGAAGGCGAGGTTGCGCACGGTGAACTTGCGGTCGGGGAACTGCTCGACCATGCGGGTCTCCAGGTAGCCGTAGGTGCCCTCGCGTTCGAGGAGCGTGTCGCCGAGGAAGAGGACGCGGTCGCCGTCCCTGATCTCAAAGGGCTCGGCGCGGGCGACGGCGGCAGCGAGGAGGAAGGCGAGGAGGAAGGCGAGGGAAAGGAGGATTCTGCGCATGATGTGGAGGTAGCGTTGCGGGTGGGGCAGGGCAACCCCTGCGGAGACGGAATCTTTGCCGTGCGCGGGCGCGACCGCAGTAAGAACGGGGTCGCCGCGAAATAACTGAAATATTTATCTTGCCGCTTCGGTCGGAGGTGCGAGTCTGTTACCAGATTCGATTTCCTCCTAGCAAACGAGCGCGGCCCGCAGCTTGCCCAGTGCTGCGGGCCGCGTTTCCTTTTCCGGCGAAAAAGGGGCTTTGTATCCATTGGCGGACAGGCCGCGCGAAGCGGCACGGCAGGCTTTGCTCTCCCTCGCGATGCGAGCCGCCGTCGCGAGCCGAGGCGATTTTCCCGCCCCTCCAAAACGTCTCGGCTTCGGCAGGCGCGCCGCGTAATTTCCGCCCGCATGCTGGACGACATCGAGCGCACCCTTTTTCACGAGCAGACGATCCTCCGCCGGCTCGATGAACTTGGCGACATCATCACGCGGGAATACGAAGGCCGCGAACTGACGGTCGTCGCCGTGCTGAACGGGAGCATCCTTTTCGTCGCCGATCTGGTGCGGCGCATCCAGCTTCCGCTCCGGCTGGATTGCGTGAGCGTGTCGAGCTACCACTGCGGCACGGAGAGTTCGGGGACCGTGACGTTCGACCAGACGTCGCTGCCCGCCGTGCAGGGGCGGCATGTGCTGATCCTCGACGACATCCTGGACACGGGCCGCACGCTGCATGCGATCCGCGAGCGGCTCCGGCGCGAGGCGGACGCGCTGAGCGTGCGAATCTGCGTGCTGCTGCGGAAGGAAAAGGCGCGCGCGGAGGACCTGGAGGCGGATTACGTCGGCTTCGACATCGGCGACGAATTCGTGGTTGGCTACGGACTCGACTACATGGAGAAGTACCGGAATCTGCCATTCATCGGCGTGTTGAAGCCGGATGCGCTTGCGGCTGGCACGGTGTGCGCTTGAATCCGGCCATGTTCACCTTCCATGGATCCCCCGAGCCCGGCGGCGAAAGGATGCCGCGCGGCCCCTCCGAGCCGAGCAGCGAAGTCTCCCAACTGCGCGCGGACGTCGAGCGGCTCTACTTCATCACCGAGGCGCTCTGGCGCATCCTCAAGGAGAAGCATTCGCTCGATGACAACGAGGTCATCCGGCAGATCACGATGATCGACATGGAGGACGGGAAACTCGACGGGCGGAAATTGAAGCAGCCGCCGCAGCCGTGCCCGAAGTGCGGGCGGACGCTCAGCAAACAGCGGGCGAAATGCCTTTTCTGCGGCGAACTGATTGTGATGAATCCGTTCGAGCGATAGTAGCCGCCGACGGCAGGAGGCGGGCATTTTTGAAACGCCGAAAGCGGAATGC
>JBEBGK010000388.1:0-4455 GCA_040081515.1 Chthoniobacteraceae bacterium | reverse complement strand
GCGTGCAGGGGCGCGCCGGATCCAGGCATTTCCGCAGGCGCGTGAAATGCCCGAGCGTCCACATCGCGGGATTCGCGGCGGGCGAGTAGGGATCGTAGAGGATCGCATGTGGCGCGAGGGCTTCCGGCGCGCGGACAAAATCGCAGAAATCCGCGCGATGAAACTGCCAGCGCACACGGCCCGCCTGCGCGACGCCCTTCGCGAGCAATTCCCGGACGGGCACAAGCCACGGTGGCAGATAATCCAGCTCCGCCGCGTGGTTCACCGCGAATTCGAGCGGCTTCGACGTCAGATCGAAACTGTGAAGTTCAACGTGCCCGGTTCCTCCCGCTTCCGCGAACGCCTCGAGCGCCGCGACCGCATTCGCAGCGGCCCCGAGGCCCACATCCCAGATGACGAACGGCTCTGCACATTCCGCCGCACGCCGGGCCAGGCGCGACTGCCCGACGTGAAGCCCGCGCGCCTCGATCATCGGGCCCACGACGGGATGAAAAGTCTCGCCATGCTCGGTCGAGCGCAGACTTCTGGCACCCGAGGCCACGGTCACGAGCGTAAAACCCGATGGATGCATCACATTTCGCACACCTGCCGGATCGCACGTTCCGGCCCCCGCCACAAGCTGCCATGATCCGCCACTCCCTCGCCATTCCCACGGAGGCCCCGGTGATGGTCCTGCCCGGAGCCGTCCTTTTCCCCCATAGCCTCCTGCCTCTGCGCATCTTCGAACCGCGCTACCGGGCCATGCTCGAGTGGGCCCTGGAGCATGACCACATGTTCTGTGTCGCGCAGATGAAGCCCGGCATCGCCGACGCAGAGACGGATGACCAGTTCTTCCACGTCGCTGGGATCGGCCTCATCTCCGCGTCCGTCACGCAGGCGGACGGCACCTCGAACCTGATGCTTCAGGGGCTGGAGCGCGTCCGCTTCCATCGCTTCCGGCAGTCCGCGCCATTTCGCATCGCGGAAATCGAACCGCTGCCAGGCATCATCAGCGATCCGGAGAAAGCCGCCACCCTCGCCTCGACCATTCGCAAGCAATGCTCGGCCATCCGCGTGAACGATACGCCGCTCCCCGAATCATTCTCGGAGGCGCTCCGCAGGATCACCGAGGCCGATGTGCTCGCGGACACCGTTGCTCAGTCCCTTGTCACCGACGCCATGGCCCGCCAGGCGCTGCTCGAGGAGGAGGATGCGACCGCCCGTCTCCGCAAACTTTCGCGGATCCTCCGCGAGCCATTTCTTCTCGGATAGCACCCGCATTCCGGGTCAGCGACCTGCGGCGCTCACCAGCTTGCGGATCAGATCCTCCCACGTCACCCGGCCGATCGGACGGCTGCCGGGCCCGCGCACCGCGGCGACAGTGCTGCGCGCAGCCCGCAATTTCCGCAGCACGCTGTAGGCAGGTTCTTCCGGGCTCACGGACACCACGCGCCGCTGATAGGCGCTCACATTCACATCGCGCCGTCCTTCGAGCAGCACCTCGAAGACATCCACGGCTCCGGTGACGTCCCCGTTTTCATCGCAGACAAACCAGCGCTCGCGCCCGGGCCGCGCGCTTTGCTCGATGAGGCGGCTCACCGGCGCATCCGCCGGCACCAGCAGGGAGGGATCCACCGGCACCATCACGTCCTTCGCGGTGACGGCCCGGAAATCCACCACGTTGTGAATCATCTCGCGTTCCGTCTTCGTCAGCGTGCCCGAGCGCTCCCCTTCGATGGTGAGATACTTGAAGTCCTCGCGGCCGAGGAACAGGCGCTGCTGCTCCCGCGGGCGGCCGCCAAAAAGAAGCCGTTGCGAGAGTGCGCCGACGAGATGCATCGGCATCAGCAGCAAATCCACCAGCCGGAGCGGCTCGGAAAGCGCGGCGAGCGCGCGATACGGAAAGCGCCGGAAGATCGACTTCGGCAGCAGCTCCAGGCCGAAGAGGTAGAGCGGCAGATAAATCGCGAGCGCCACGGCATAGCCCCGCCGCCCGAAAGCCTCCACGAGCATCAACGTCCCCAGCACGAGCGCGAAGATGTTCGCCATGTTCGTCACCACCAGCACGGTGATGAGCAGCCGATCCGGCTTTGCGAGCAGCCGCTCCAGTTTCAGGGCCGCCGCCTCCCGCTGCTTGGCACGATGCGCGAGCCGCACCCGATTCACCGACAGGATCCCTGCCTCGATGCCGCTGAAAATGAACGACACCACCAGGCACAGCACGATCACGAGGATGCTCATGCCGGCTCCTCCTCGCGGATGATCAGCACTTCCTCGATTCGCTTTCGCGCCATCCGGCGGACGATGATCCGCACCGCGCCCGCCTTTAGGTCCTGCCCGGGCTTCGGCAGATGCCCGAGCCGGTTGAATACCAGCCCGCCGATGGTATCGATCCCCTCCTCCTCGAAGCGCACGCCAAGCTCCTCCCCGATGTCCTCCAGCCGCGCGTTCCCGTTTGCAAGGATCCGGCCCTCGCTGATCGGCTCGATGTAAAGCCGGGCATCCGCCTGCGGCACGGCATCGCTGATGATCTCCTCCACCAGATCCGAGAGCGTTACGATCCCCTCGACGCCGCCGTGCTCGTCCACGACCAGCGCCATCCCCTGTGAATGCGACAGAAAACTCTTGAGCAGCGTCACTGCCTTCATCGTGCCGGGAACGAACGACGGCACATCGAGCCGCTCGGTGTAATGCACATCGGGATTCCGCAGGAACGCGGCAACATCCAGGATGCCCTCGATCTCATCCGGCGTCTCGCCATGCACGGGCACGCGCCGCAATCTGCGGCTTCGCAGACTCGCCATCACCTCGTCGTTCGTCAGGTCATCGGGCAGCGCGAACATGTCCACGCGCGGCGTCATGCAGTCCTTCGCCGTCTTGTCCCCGAGCTTGATGATCTCGGAGATCATCTCGCTTTCGGTCTCGTGCAGCGCGCCCTGCGCGGCGCTGATCTCCACGAGGGTTTCGAGTTCGTCACCCGTCAGATGGCGTTGCGCGGTCATTCCCTTGGGAAGCAGCGCGTCGGCGGTCCGTTCGCTGGCACGCTCCAGGAATCGCGTCAGCGGATCGATCATCGGCATCACCCTGCCAAAGACAGAAATGCCCAGCCGGACCACCAGCATCGGCACACCGACACCGACCAGTTTCGGAACGAGATCGCAGGCAAAGACGATCAGCGCGAAGATGAGGAGCGCAGCCGCCCAGAAGGGAATGTCCAGCGCACGCTGCCCCTCGATCAGCGCGAGGCTCCCGATCATCAGCGGCGCGTTGGCCATCGCGTCGGCGACGATGATCCCGCTCAGCAGCCGGCGCGGGTGCGCCATCAGCTTCGAAAGCCCGTCCGCAATGCCGGACTGCCGCGCCTTGAGCGCCTCGACCCACCGCGAGAACGACGAGCGCTCCCGCGAAGGCCAGCATGGCTTCGGGCGGCATCACGCCGCGCCTCCGGTCACAGCCGGGGGAACTCCGCGAGGTTGAATGAGCGTCCGCTTGTCTTGCACAGGCTCCGGAAGGATAGTCCCCCGACAGATTCCCGCGATGAAAAAGAAGAGCAACCGCATTGAAACGCTCCTGGCCGGCCTTGGCAACGGTCCCGGGGGTGACGGCGTGGCTCACGAACCGCGGTACGTCGGCTGGTTCACCTGTTTCAATTCCGGCGAATACTATGAGGCGCACGACGTCCTCGAGAACCTCTGGCTGCAAACCCAAGGCGCGGATCACGCCTTCTTCAAGGGTCTGATCCAGGTCGCCGGGGCGTTCGTGCATCTTCGCAAGCAGTTCGAACGCCCGCAGCACGCGAAGGACGGCGTGCGCCTTCGCCCCGCGAGGCACCTCGCGCCCTATCGCCCCTTTCATCACCGCCTCGACGTGGCATCGGTCTGCGCCCTGTGCGAGGCGCACATCGCCGCGATCGAGGCCTCCGCATTCACCCGCAACCCCTGGGAACCGGCCCGCGCGCCGCGCATCGAGTTGACCGCGTGAGCGTGGAACACGCAGATGTCGTGGTCATCGGCGCGGGGGCCGCCGGGATGATGTGCGCATTCACCGCGGGCCGGCGCGGGCGAAAGACGCTCGTCCTCGAGCATAACGATCGCATCGGGAAGAAGATCGCCATCAGCGGCGGAGGACGCTGCAACTTCACCAACACCGGCGTGGATCCTCGCGCCTATCTCTCGGCACGGCCCGGCTTCTGCAAATCCGCACTCGCCCGCTACACCGCCACGGATTTCATCCACCTCGTGGAGAAGCACCACATCGCCTTCCACGAGAAGACGCTAGGCCAGCAGTTCTGCGACGGCAGCTCGCGGGAGATCATCGCCATGCTCGAGGCAGAGTGCGCTGCCGCCGGCGCCGAGGTCCGCTGCGGCGTCCGGGTCGCGGGCCTCGTGAAGACGGATCGCTTCCGCATCGACACGGGCGGCGGAGCGATCGAGTGCCAGTCGCTCGTGATCGCGACCGGCGGCCTCTCGTTTCCGA
>JBEBGK010000387.1:0-4492 GCA_040081515.1 Chthoniobacteraceae bacterium | reverse complement strand
GCCGGCGTCATCACCTACAAACTCGCCGCCCACGCCGCCGACCTCGCCAAAGGCCACCCCGGCGCCCAATACCGCGACAACGCCCTGAGCAAAGCCCGCTTCGAGTTCCGCTGGGAGGATCAGTTCAACCTCGGCCTCGACCCCGAGCGCGCCCGAGAATTCCACGACGAAACCCTCCCGCAGGAAGGCGCCAAAACCGCGCACTTCTGCAGCATGTGCGGCCCGCACTTCTGCTCGATGAAGATCACCGAAGACGTCCGCAAATACGCCGCCGAACAGGCGATCTCTGAGGAGGAGGCGCTGAAGAAAGGCATGGAGGAGAAGTCGAAGGAGTTCGTGGAGAAGGGCGCGGAGGTTTACGCGAAGGCGTGAAGCCCATCGTCTTCCATGTCGAAGCGGCGGGAGAGTTTCGCCCGGTCAACCTGACATTTGCCACTGAGCCGGAAGTCCGGCACCTGCGCGTCTGGCGAAGGCTCGCGTCGGCGACGGATGCGGGGGAATTCGCGGCGCTCGCCGCCAAACGCTGGCTCTACTACGCGCGCGAGGGCGCGGCCGTCGCGAGCCTCGGCGAACTGAGCGCCGCCATCCGGCGAAACGACCACGCCGAGGCCGCCTTCCTCATGGTCGCATCCGCGGAGTGGGCAAGGCGCTACAAATACCTAGCGCTCGCCTTCTGCCGCCGCACTTGGTGCCACCACTTTGTCGTGGACTTTCTGGCCGTGCGTCCCGGCGCATCGTTTGCGAGCCATCCGATTCATGGTCTCGGATCGGGCGTCATCTACGGCATGGTGAAGATTGCGGAATCGCTCGGAATCGAAAAGATCTGGGGCGAAGCCACGGCGAGTTCGGCTCCATTTTACGAGAAGGTGCTGCAAGTCCGGCATGTGGAGGATTCCTTCGCCATCCGGCGCGATGCGATGCGCCGCTTTCGCGGGCGATACATCGCCAGATTGAAAGGCCAGCTTGCGAAGCATGATTTTTTCACGCACTACTGCTGATATGAAGACGAAGCTCACAGCTGCCGAAAAGTGGTGGAACGACTGTGCGGAATACGAAGACACGCACATCATTGCCTTCGCCTCCCCGAGCGCACTGGCCCATGCGCGCGTCCTCGTGCAACTCGACGAAGCTCGCAAAGCCCTGCGTCGCGCGAAGCGCAAGGGCGCAAGATCCCGCAGGAAGGCTCCGGTTGCCTGAACGCTTGGCGCATCGAAGCCTTCCGTTCTGATGACCACCGAAATGCGAAAGAGCCTCGCCCGTCTTCCCTACGCCGAAAAACTCCGGCGCGTGGCGGAACTCATCGAGTTCTCGCGGCGTTTCAAGGCGGTAAAAACTCCGAACACGATCGCCCGCACTTCTGCTCGATGAAGTTCTCGGAAGGCGTGAGCACATGCGCCACCGAAACAGGCGATCTCCGGGCAAGAGGCGCTGTAGAAAGGGATGGACGACAAGAGTCCCGAGTTTCGCGAAAAGGGCAGCGAGCTTTACGCGAAGGCGTAGCCGCCCAGTGCGGATTCCTCACGTGTTCTTCGGTTTGATCTCGCCGCTCAGGAGCCGCTCCAGTTCCACTTCGAGCTTCAGTTCCCGAGCCCACTGCCGCAGGTAGCCTTTATCCAGCGCGTCGGCTTGCACGGCCACGATGCCTGCCGCGTCGCCGAGCTGCCTGTCGGATGGCGTGATGCGGTTCCACACGAGCTTGTGCAGGATGACATCCTCGGCGGTGGAAATCCATGCGGGCTCCCCGAAGAGCGTGGCCTGCACGCGGCGCCGGAGCATTTCCCGATCGAATGGCCCGGGCCCCGTGAGCCAGAAATCCACCTTCAGCGCGGAGCGGGTGTCGATGGCGTTGAACTGGTGCGGCGGCTGATGCACCGCCCGCACCGCTTCCTCCTCGATGTAAAAATCACCGCTGAATTCCCCCACGATGCGCGGAACCGCGTCCATCGGCAGTTGCACGACAAAATCCAGATCATGCGTGGTTCTCGGGATGCCCCAGTAGTTGCTCGCCATCGAACCGGTGAGGTAATACGTCACGCCGGTCCGGTTCAGGCGGCGCAGGCAATCCACCAGCAGCTCGCGTTCGTTCATCGCGCGCGGGCCAGCTCGATCCGGCGGCGCAGCAGCCGCTCCACCTCGGCGGCATCGGCACCCGGATGCGTGCGGCGAATCCCTTCGCGGGCCACGTCACAGGACATCTCATGCAGCTCCAGCGCAACGGCCAGCCGTTGCTCACCCGTCATCCGGCGATAACGCTCGATCTGTTTGTCCAATGCCGTTGCGGCGGTCATGCATCACGGGTAACCGAATTGCCGGACGGTGACAACTCATGCGTTCGCACCGTCCGCCACCGCCCGCAAACAGTGCATCAGGGAACCTCATCCGGCGCTGGACGGAATCCATCGGCCTCCTTACCCTCTGGAACGAATGTAAGGCCTGACCGACACTTCACCGGAAATTGCCGAAATGGTCCGCGCCCGCCTCATGGCGCTGTCCGGGGCCGAACGTTTCGTCATGGGCGTCCGGATGTTCGAAGCCGCGCGCCGCATGGCCCTTGCCTCCCTTCCTGGCGATTTGCCAGAGCCCGAGCGGAAGCGGCTGCTCTTCGAGCGCTTTTACGGCGAGCCACTTCCGATCTCATGAACTTCAAGAATGGCATGGAGTCAAAGGTCGAAGGATTCGGGCCGCCGGTAGGCGAGCGGGAAGACTTTTGCGCCGCAAAAGGCCGCAGGCCGAGGCTGCTGGGAGCAGCCGAGTCAATTCGTGGAAAAGGGCGCGGAGGTTTACGCGAAGGCGTGAGCGAGTAGTTCTTTTGCGCCCAGTCACGACTGCAGGACGATTTTTGGATTGTAGAGACAGCAGCAAACCGGCTTCGTTCATCTCATGACTGCTAAATCTGATTTCATGGCCGCAGAAGAGATAAAGGCGGTCCTCCATGGACGAGACAAAGGAGAGCAGGAACGGATTCTACGTTGGGTAAGCGAAAGCATCGGAATCGCCGCTAATACGCTTCACGTCGCGAGCGTTCCTCCGCCCGCCGGAACGGCGGCCACGATGGTGACGCCTTCGTCCGTAGCGTCAGCCGCAGATGCGACAGTCCGTCGAAAGGACATCAAAACCTTCGTGATTGAAAAATCGCCGAAAAGCGATGTGCAGTTCGCTGCTGTAACCGCCTACTTCTTCGCATTCGAGGCATCACCAGCAGAGAGAAAAGAAGTTATCGTTGCCCAAGATCTCCAAGAAGCAGGGCGCCAAGCTCGGGGATACGGATTCAAGTACGCTCAGCAGACTTTGGCAAACGGAGTCACGCTAGGTTACTTCGACCGGGCAGGCAGGGGGGAATTCAAACTAAACGCTGTCGGAGAAAATCTCGTGGCAATGGCACTTCCCGGTGCCGGTTCGACTGTTACCAAGGCTGCGAAGTCGAAAAAGAAAACCACTCGCGCCTCATCGAAATCGAAATCGAAGCGTAAGCCCACAAAAGCAGGGTAATACGCATGACCCCTGCGCTCACCGCGGTGGAATTGGCTATCACTGAGGTAACGAAAGCCCGCGCGTCCATTCGGAAGAAAAAGACAAAGCAGGTGTCATCGGTCGACGAGATTGATCTGTTGAAGTCAGTGTCTTTCGCGTGGTTCCAAACACATCGCCCTGTTGTCACGGGTCATGGCAGCAGTCCCGATCTCGCTGTGGTTGATTCTGCCTACCGGGCAATCATGGACGCGACCGGTCGTCACACGACTCGCTCAAAGTATTCAGATTCACTCGATCATGCAAAGAAGTCGCTCGTCGCCGTTCGGGGCTTCGTTGCGACGAACTTAACAGCCTCCTCTTCTGTGGGTGCAGCGCACACTTCAGACGCACCTCCGAATTTTGCCCCTCTCGCATCTGATACTAATATGCAGGCGATACTTCAACGTCGCTGGAATGAGGTTCAGCGTTGCGTTGGAAGTGGTTCATACTTGGCCGCGACGGTGATGATGGGCGGTTTGTTGGAATCACTGCTTCTTGCCCGGATCAATGGAAGCCCCGACAAGTCGCGGGTTTTCACTGCGAAATCTGCTCCACTCGACAAAACTGGAAAGCCTCTCCCACTCTCAGATTGGAAGCTTGTGAAGATGGTGGACGTGGCACACGAACTCAATTGGGTCACAAAATCTGCAAAAGACGTCGGAAACGTTTTGCGTGATTTTCGAAATTACATTCATCCTCACAAGGAATACACAGATGGAGTGGTAATTCTTGAAGAGGATGCGCGTATGTTCTGGGAGGTAACGAAGTCCATCAGTCGCCATGTCCTAGCGTCTGTTGGAAAGACTCCATAATTTCCTCACGTATCCGCCCCGTCATCCGCAGAGGTCACGTTGAATCACCACTTCCAAGACTCCTTCCAAAGCCCAATCCCCCATGACCACCCGCCTCCTCGCTTTCTTCGTCCTTGTCGGAACCACCTTCGCGCAGACGGCGACTCCGCCGACGGCTGCGACGGTGGAGG
>JBEBGK010000386.1:0-4508 GCA_040081515.1 Chthoniobacteraceae bacterium | reverse complement strand
TGCGGAATTCAAGCCGGAGCAAATCTGGCTCTTCGGCTCGTATGCGTGGGGCGAACCGACGTCGGACAGCGACCTCGATTTCCTAGTCGTCGTGCCAGAGAGCGACGCGCATCCGCTCGATCGGATGCAGCGCGCGCATCGCTGCCTGCGTGGCGTCCGGACACCGATGGATGTGTTGGTTCCGACGAAGGAAGAATTCGAGCGCGTCCGCAATGTGAGACCTTCGCTGACTTACAAAATCGTGCGGGAAGGGATGCTTGTTTATGGCTGAGGACTCCGCAGCGATGACTCAGCGGTGGCTCAGCAAGGCATGGCACGATTTGATCGCTGCAGGGCGCTGCTCCGCGGAGGACGACGTCACCCTTGATGTGGCAGTCTATCACTGCCAGCAGACCGGTGAAAAGGCGCTCAAGGGATTCCTTCATTTTCACGGGCGGGATATCCCGAAGACACACGATCTCCGGGCGTTGATTCCTCGCTGCGCTGACATTGATGCGGGTTTCGCGGCTTTCGATCCGGATGCCGAGCGACTGACTCCTCTCGCGACAGCGTTCCGTTATCCAGACGACTATGTTCCTTTGAACCCCACCCGCGCACAATTCGACGCCGCCCTCGCCGCAGCGGAACGCATCTACGATTTCGTCCTCTCGTTGCTTCCGCAAGAGACGCACCCCACTTAACCTTCCATCACCATGGTCCTAGATCTCGCCAAAATCACCGCCTACATCGACGGCCAGCCTCAGCAGTTCGAAGACGGCGACACGCTGCTCAATTTCATAGACCGCCATCGCGGGCGCGGGCACGTGCCGACGCTCTGCGACGCGCCACAACTCAAGCCCTACGGCGCTTGCCGTGTGTGCTCCGTCGAGATCGCGCAGTCCGCCGACGGCCCACGCCGCGTCGTCGCCTCATGCCACACGCCGCTCACGGCGGGGATGCACATTTTCACCGAGTCGCAGAAGGTACGCGGGCTGCGACGGAACATCGTTGAACTGGTGCTCACGGATCATCCGCTCGACTGCCTCACGTGCGAGGTGAACGGCAACTGCGAGCTGCAGACCGTCGCGGCGAAGGTCGGCATCCGCAGCGTGCGCTATCCGGCGGGCAAAAACCATCTCGATCGCAAGAAGGACCTCTCGCACCCCTACATGACTTCGGACCTCTCGAAGTGCATCAACTGCAACCGCTGCGTGCGCGCGTGCGACGAGGTGCAGGGGCAGTTCGTGCTCTCGATGCATGGCCGCGGATTCGATGCGCGCATCATCAAGGGACTCGACGTTTCGTTCGAGGATTCACCGTGCGTGTCGTGCGGCGCGTGTTCGCAGGCGTGCCCGACCTCGGCGATTTCGGATGTCTTCAAATCAAAGTCCATCGAGGCGACGAAAAAGACGCGCACGATCTGCACGTATTGCGGCGTCGGCTGCAACTTGGAGGTCGCCACGAAGGGTAACGAAATTTTGTCCATCCAGGCACCGTTCGACGCCGAGGTGAATGAGGCGCACACCTGCCTCAAGGGCCGCTACGCGTTCAAATTTTACAACCATCCCGACCGCCTGCGGAAGCCGCTCATCCGCACCAACGGGCACTTCGTCGAGGCCACGTGGGACGAGGCGTATGATCACATCGCGACGAATTTGAAGCGCATCAAGGCCGAGCACGGCGGCGATGCGGTCGGTGGTATTTCTTCGGCGCGCTGCACGAATGAGGAAAACTACCTCATGCAGAAATTCATCCGCGTCGCATTCGGCACGAACAACATCGATGCCTGCGCGCGCGTCTGCCATTCGCCGACGGCGTGGGGGATGCAGAAGGCGTTCGGCACCGGCGCGGCGACAAACTCGGTGATCGATCTGCAATTCACGAATTGCATCCTCGTCATCGGCGCGAACCCGACCGAGGGCCATCCCGTGACCGGCGCGAAGATCAAGCAGCGCGCGATGAAAGGCGTGCCGCTCATCATCATCGATCCGCGCGAGATCGAGATCGTGAAATTTGCGAAGTATCACCTCCAACTCCGCCCCGGCACGAACGTCGCGCTGCTCGACATGTTCGCGTATTACATCTGGGAGGCCGGACTCGTGGACCGCGACTTTATCGGGAAGCGCTGCGAAAACTGGGCCGAGTTCGAAGCCGGTCTCCGCTCGCTGAATCTCGACGAACTGGAAAAAATCCACGGTGTGGATCGCAACCTCGTGCGCGCCGCCGCGCTCGAATACGCGAACGCCGAAAACGCGATGGCCTTCCACGGCCTCGGCGTCACCGAGCACACGCACGGCTCGAAGACCATCATGCTCATCGCCGACATCGCGATGATGACCGGCAACATCGGCCGCCGCGGCGTCGGCGTGAACCCGCTCCGCGGACAGAACAACGTGCAGGGCACCGCCGACATGGGCTGCCAGCCGCACCAGGGCGCGGGCTACTTGCAGGTGAACGACCCCGCCGTCCACAAAATGTATGAGCAGTTCTACGGCGCGAAAATGTCCGACCAGATCGGCCTCAAAATCCCGCAGATGTATGACGCCGCGCTCGCGGGGAAATTGAAAGCCATGTGGGTCATGGGCCAGGACCTCGTGCAGACCGACCCGAACACCGAGCACGTGAAAAAGGCGCTGAACTCGCTGGAGTTCCTCGTCGTGCAGGAAATCTTCATGTCAGAGACCGCGAAGTTCGCGAACGTCGTGCTGCCCGGCGCATCGTTCTTTGAAAAGAGCGGCACTTTCACCAATGGCGAACGCCGCGTGCAGCGCGTGAACGAAGTCATCCCCCCGCTCGCCGGCACGAAGACCGACGGCCAGATCGTCGTGGACATCATGAACCGCATGGGCATCCCGCAGCCCGACTACACACCCGACGGCGTCCTCGCCGAAATCGCGCGCGTCGTCCCATTTTTCAAAGGCGCCGTGTGGGAGAAACTCGGCGACAACGGCAAGCAGTGGCCCATCCAGGAAGGCTGCATCGGCACCGAGATCCTCCACACCGACACCTTCAAGCGCGGCCTCGGAAAGTTCCACTTCTTCGGCTTCCAGGAGTCGCGCGAGATCGTCGAGCACCACGGCGAATTCCCCTTCATCCTCACCACCGGCCGCGTGCTCGAGCACTACAATTGCGGCACCATGACCCGCCGCACCGGCAACGCCCGCATCGTCACCGAGGACGTGCTCGCCATCCACCCCGCCGACGCCGCGCGCAAGCAAATCACCACCGGCGACCTCGTCCGCATCTTCTCCGCCCGCGGCGAAGTGCGCATCCACGCCAAGGTCTCCGACGAAGTGAAACCCGGCATCCTCTACACCACCTTCCACTTCCCCGAACACCTCGTGAACGTCGTCACCAGCAGCGAGTGCGACGAAGACACCATGTGCCCCGAATACAAAGTCGTCGCCGTGGACGTGGAGCGGGTGAGCGCGCCGGTGGAAAAGAAGGCCGCGCAGCCGGAGACGGTCGCGGCGAAGTGAGCAGCAGGCTCCCGCGGAGCGGCGAACCCGCGCGACCGATTCACCTGAGACGAACCGGCACAAGCGCAGGTTTGGGTGCAGCGGCATCGAAAGGCCAAAGCACAATCGCCGATTGTTCTTTCTAGGAAACACACGGGTTTCATATTTCACGGCAATGCCGAAATACTTTGAAGGCGAAAAGCCACTGCCCTTTGCGTGTGCCGCGATTACATCTGACCGCTTTTCGGACAAGTGGCTGCGGGCGGAACTGACGCGAAAGCGAGGGAAGTTGTCGCTGTGTCTGCGGTTCGCTGGTTTCCCAGAGGACTCACTTGGCTACGTGTTCAACATCGAACAAGCCGGTAACGCTTTCCGCATCAGCGACATCACAGGCAAACAGTTGCTCACCGTCCCGAATCTCGGCGAGCTTGTAGCGATGGTTTTGCACGTCAGCGGCGCAAGCTACGACTCCGACTGGCAGGCGGAGTTTCAGAAGATGCGGAACCAAATCACGTCGAAGACTGGGCCAATCTAGCTTCCGATTGCGGCTTCGATTTTCTCGTAAGCGGTATCGGGTTTGGTGCCGGTGGCGACTTGCTTCCAACTCCCCTCTACAACCTTAAACACAGTCCATTTCAATTTGGAACCCAGCCAAAACGCTATCGTTCCGGCAGGGTGAGCGACAGAATCGAGCTTCTGACGAGCGGCGCTTTTGCTGTTGCCGCCCGCGAAGAGGTAAATACGCCGCTGGCCTGAGAGCTTCGCGTTTCCGACCTGGGTGAGCGTCTTGGGATATTCGCCAAGTGACCGGCACTCAACATCCGTGGCGCATTGCAAGTCACAGATTTCGCGGAAGGTTTCAGTCAGACCAAGAACCAATGCCCGGGTCTTGAACTTTTGATACGCCACAGCTTCGCGCTTCATTTCAATCAGACCGGGCGTTGTTTCCGGAAGCCCCGGTTCAAGGTCTATTCGCATCAGTTTGCCGATATTGTCTTCCTCGGCTTTGAAGCGGTCTGAACTTGGACGCTTCTTCGGCGTCAGGAGCGGCGTCGAAATGTCGATGCCCTT
>JBEBGK010000385.1:0-4518 GCA_040081515.1 Chthoniobacteraceae bacterium | reverse complement strand
AGCCCGACGGCAGCATCATCGAGACGCCCATCACCGCGAATTTCCGCGAGGGCCTCACGGTGCTCCAGTACTTCATCTCCACGCACGGCGCCCGCAAGGGTCTCGCCGACACCGCGCTCAAGACCGCCGACTCCGGGTACCTCACCCGCAAGCTCGTGGATTGCGCGCAGGACGTCATCATTGTCACCGAGGACTGCGGCACGTCCCAAGGCATCATCGTCCGCGCGATCTATGACGGCGATGAGGAAGTCGTTTCGCTCACCACCCGCATCGGTGGTCGTGTCAGCGCCGAGAGCATCAAGGATCCCGTGACCGGCAAGGCCGTCGTGAAGAAGGACCAGCTCATCGACGACGCCATCGCCACCGCGATCGACGCCATCGGCCACGAGAGCATGAAGATTCGCTCCGTGCTCACTTGCGAGGCGGGACGCGGCGTCTGCCAGAAGTGCTACGGCCGCCACCATGCGACCGGCCAGATGGTGAAACTCGGCGAGGCGGTGGGAATCGTCGCCGCCCAGTCCATCGGCGAACCCGGCACCCAGCTCACGATGCGGACGTTCCACGTCGGCGGCGTGGCGACGCAGACGTTCAAGCAGCCGATCATCAAGGCGAAGAACGACGGCAATCTCCAGTTCCACGAACTGCGCGTCGTGCACAGCACCGATGACAAGTGGATCGCGCTCAACAAGAACGGC
The DNA here is from genome assembly GCA_040081515.1 of Chthoniobacteraceae bacterium. GTDB lineage: Bacteria > Verrucomicrobiota > Verrucomicrobiia > Chthoniobacterales > Chthoniobacteraceae > SXWH01. Next base: position 3,823 of record JBEBGK010000385.1, on the reverse strand, counting down.
TACATCACCATCAACGCGAAGGACGGACGCGAACTCGAGCGGCACAACATCGTGCTCGGCTCTGTGATCGCCATCGCCGATGGCGGCCACGTCAAGAAGGGCGAGGCCTTCGTCGAGTGGGATCCTTACAACGTGCCGATTCTCACGGAGAAGGCCGGCAAGGTCGTGTTCAAGGACATGATTCAGGGCGTCACCGTGAAGAAGGAGGTGGACGAATCCACCGGCGTCATGGGCATGGTCGTCATCGAGCACAAGGAGGACCTCCATCCGTCCATCGTCATCGAGGGTGAAGACAAGAAGGTCGTCGCGAGCTACGCGGTTCCCGCGGGAGCGCATCTTGCCGTGCAGGAAGGGAAGAAAATCCCGGCCGGCACGCTCCTCGCGAAGACGCCCCGGAAGATGGCCAAGACCAAGGACATCACCGGCGGTCTCCCGCGCGTCGCCGAGCTCTTCGAGGCGCGCCGTCCGAAGGACGCCTGCGAGATCAGCCGCATCGACGGCACCGTCGAAATCGGCGGCCTCGTCCGCGCCAAGCGCAAGATCATCGTCCGCGACGAAGACGGCGTGGAGGAGGAACACCTCGTTCCGCAGGGTCGCAACATCATCGTCTATACCGGTGACCACGTGAAGAAAGGCCAGCAACTCACCGAAGGCCCCGTGCCTCCGCACGACATCCTCGACGTGCTCGGCCCGGTCGTCCTCCAGGAGCACATGGTGAACGAAGTGCAGGAGGTTTACCGTCTCCAGGGCGTGGAAATCGCCGACAAGCACATCGAAATCATCATCCGCCAGATGCTCCGCAAGGTGAAGATCACCGACCCGGGCGACACCACGCTCCTCTGGGGCGATCAGGTGGACAAGCTCACCTTCGCCGACGAAAACAAACGCGTCACCGACAAGGGCGGCAAGCGCGCCGAGGGCGCGCCGGTGCTGCTCGGCATCACCAAGGCGTCGCTGGAGACCGACTCGTTCATCTCCGCCGCGAGCTTCCAGGACACCACGCGCGTGCTCACCGACGCCGCCACCCTCGGCCGCACGGACACGCTGCGCGGGTTCAAGGAAAACGTCATCATGGGCCACCTCATTCCGGCCGGCACGGGCTTCCCCGCGCACAAGGAACTCAAGGTTGTCAGCTTCGCTCCTGAAGGCGGCGGCACGCCCGTCAGCGCCGAAGCCTCGGCATAGACCGCTTCAACTCACACGCAAAGGGCTGCCGGATTTCCGTCCGGCAGCCCTTTTTGCATGCCGCCGTGAGCCGACGGGTGTCGCGGGGCGTGAAAATGTTTCCTCGCCGGCGTCGTCGCGCATAGCTTCCGGGAATGTCCATTGCGACCAAGACAGGAGACGACGGAACGACCGGCATGATGTTCAACCGCCGCGTGTCGAAGACGGATGCCCGCGTGGCTGCCTACGGCGCGTGCGATGAGCTGAACGTGGCCATGGGAATGGCGCGCGCGTGGAACGAGGATCCATTCGTGACGGATCGCCTGCTGGAGATTCAAAAGGAGCTGGTGGTGCTGATGGGTGAACTTGCCGTTGCGGATGAGGATCGCGAGCGGTATCGCGCGCAGGGTTTCCATTTTGTGGAGCCGGCCATGGTGGATCGGCTCACCGGCCTGATCGATGACCTCGAGAAGAATCATCGGATCAGCTACAAGCACTGGGCGACGCCCGGGGAGACCAAGGCGAGCGCGATGCTGGACCAGGTGCGCGTGGTTTGCAGGCGGGCCGAACGCGCGGTGTGCGAGATGCGCGAGAAGGGATTTCCAGTCACGGGCCAGGTGATCCGTTACCTCAACCGGCTGTCGGATCTGAGTTGGCTCTACGCGCGCTACGTGGAGACCAAGGCCGGCGTGGCGTAGCGTTGCAGTCGCCCGCGCCGTATCCTCAATCGCCGAAGGAGATGCCGATCGCCCGGCAGGTCTCCACCATCTGGCAATCCGGCGGAACCGTCTTCAGCCGTCGCACGGCACTTGCGATCGGGACGCTGAGGATCTGGTAGTTCTGATAGCTGACCATCTGGCCGAATTTTTCCTCGGCGATGAGGTCCACCGCTTTCACCCCGAAGCGCGTGCCGAGGATCCGATCGAGGGTAGTCGGATCGCCGCCGCGCTGCAGATGGCCGAGGACGCAGGTGCGGATTTCCTTCACGAGGTGCGGCTTGTTGATCCGCCTGTCGAGTTCGCGCCCGACGGTCTCGCCGACGCCGCCGAGGCGGAATTCGCCCGTCTGCGTGGCGCGGTACTGCTCGCGACCTCCGCCGGGGCGCGCCCCTTCGGCCACGACGATGAGCGAACTTTCATACCCCGCCTTGTCACGCGCGCGCAGAAATTCCGCGAGGCGGTCGAGGCTGAATGGAATCTCGGGAATCAGGATCGCATCGGCGCCGCCCGCGAGCCCGCCGTAGAGCGCGATCCAGCCGGCGTGGCGGCCCATGACTTCGATGATCATGACCCGCTTGTGCGCGCGGGCCGTGGTGTGCAGCCGGTCGAGCGCGTCGGTGACGAAGGCGGCTGCGCTGTCGAAGCCGAAGGTCATCGCCGTCGCTTCGAGATCGTTGTCGATGGTCTTTGGGACGCCGATCACGTTGATGCCTGCCTCGAAGAGCTGCTGGGAAGTGGCGAGGGAGCCGTCGCCACCGATGGTGATGAGCGCGTCGATCCCCATTTTGGAAAGGGTCTCCTTGGTGCGGGCCAGTACTCCCGGCTCGATGCGCGCGCGATTTCCCGGGCCCGTCTTGCTCACAAAATGGCCGCGATTCGTGGTGCCCAGGATCGTGCCGCCGCGTTGCATGATGCCCTCGGTATTTTGCAGGGTCAGTTCCATGTGGCGATCTTCCGCCAGCAGGCCCTCGTAGCCGTCGTGGATGCCGAGCACCCTCCAGTCGCGATTGGTCGCCGTGCACACCACTCCGCGCAGCACGGCATTCAGCCCGGGGCAATCGCCACCGCTGGTGAGGACACCGATGGTCCTTTTCACCGCGATGCAACTCCCGGTTTCCATCCCTTCATCGGACGGCCGGCGCGCGACCAGTCGGTGAGCAGCGCCCAACCGGAATCGAGGAGGGACTTGGCGGATTCAAATCTGGACGGGGAATTGAGCACCACCACGGTGAGGCGTCGCGGGGTGATGAAGTGCTGCTCACCCACCTGCCGGCTTTCCGGCGGCTGCGCGGCGGAGATTACGACACAGGCCCCGGCCCGCCGGGTGGTGCCGGTCTTCACGCCATCGATGCCGCCTGTGCCGAGGAGTTCGTTGGTGTTTCGCAGGAGGTAGGCAAGCGGCTCGCCGGCGCCGCCGGTCCATGAGATCTTGCGTTCCTTTTGCGAGGTGTAAAAGAGGAAGCCGGTCTGGCTCAGCGCATAGTTGGTGAGGAGCGCGACGTCGCCCGCGGTGGAGTAGGGGAGTTTCTTCTCGAGATCGTCGAGGCCGTGCGCGTTCAGGAAGCGGGTGTTCCGCATCCCGAGTTTCCGCGCGAGCGCGTTCATTTGCGCCACGAAGTAGTCCGCGTTCTCGCGCTCGGTGCGGCCGGATTTGAGCCTGCCGCCCACGTGGACGGCGAGGGTGTCCGCCGCTTCGTTGTCGCTTTGCATCAGCGCGGCGTAGATGGCTTCGCGGAGCGAGATTCGATGTCCCGGTTTCAAGCCGATGCTGTTCGGGCTGTTCAGGGCGAGGACGGTCTCCGGGACGCTCGCCTGCTGGCCGAGATCCTCTCCCTGTGCCTTGGCCCAGTCGAGCACGACCATCGCCGTGGCGATTTTCGTGATGCTGCCGACCTGCAACTGGCGCCTCGCATTCGAGGAGTCGAGGACAAAGCCGGTGG
>JBEBGK010000384.1:0-4531 GCA_040081515.1 Chthoniobacteraceae bacterium | reverse complement strand
TCTATGAACATCACCGCACCTCGGGGCCGGTGATTCCCGGCAGCGTCCGCCGCCTCGGTTGGAAGGGTTTTCGCGTCAGGCCATCGCGCGCTTTAGAAATCGAACTTCATCCCGCACAGGATGCCGCGTCCGCCGAGCGGCGCGATGTCCTTGAGGAAGGATGAATGCACGCGCGCCTCGGCGTTGGTGAGGTTCACGCCCTTGATGTAAACATTTGCCTCCGTGCGGCCGAGCGCGATGCGGTAGCCGATGTTTGCATTGAGCAGGAAGTAGCTGTCCGTCGGCAGTTCGAAGTCCGCGGTGCGGTTCTGTCGCGCGACGTACTGGCCCTCGATGCCGGCGCTGAACCGGTCGTATGCGTAGTTCAACGCGGCGCTCGCGCGGAATGGCGGGATTCGCGGCAGCGGATCGCCGGTCGTGCAATCCCGCGCGTGGACGTAGTCCGCCTTCAGATCGAGGTGCAGCGCGGGCTGCGGCTTCGGCGGAGGATTGCCGCCGGGCTGCGCCTCTGATGTCACCGGCTCGATCAGGTGAAAGGAGACCTCGGCCTCGCCGCCGAAGAAATCCGCGTCGGTCGAGCGATAGAGAAACACAGGGAGCGCCTCGCCATCGACGAGCGCGGTCGTGCCGTCGGAAAACTGCCCGATGAAGTCCGTGAAGTGATTGTAGAAGAGGCTGACGGCGCCCGTCACTCGGCCGGTCTTTTTCCGAAGCGAGAGGTCGAGGCTGAAGGCCCGCTCCGTGTCGAGGTCCGCATTGCCGATCTCGAATGAGTTCGTGGCGATGTGGGGTCCGTTTGCGAACAGCTCCTGATAGGTGGGCGCCCTCTGCGTGAAGGCGGCGTTCAGCGCGACGGCGTAGCCTTCGACCGGCGTGTAGATCAGCCCGGCGGACGCGCTCACGTTGTCGAAGGAGCGCCCGCGACCAGGGCCAAACATCGGATCGGCATCGGCGTCCACGGTCACGTGGTCGTAGCGCAGGCCGATTTGCAGGCGGATGCGATCGAACGCGGCTTCCTCGAAGACGAAGAGGGAATTCATCCGCGTCTCGTTCGGCGGGAGGAACGATTCATCGCCGAGCGCGGAGAAGGTGCTCTTCTGCGACTGGAAACCGAACGCGCCCTCGAACGGGCCGAGTTTCTCGTGGGTGACCTCGATGCGCCCGTCGTAGCCTTCGTTCTCGAAGACCGTGCCCGGCGTCGCACCCTCGAACTCAGTGTGCTGATAATCCGACAGGCCAAAGTTGTACTTGATGGACTTGATGCCGGCGAACGGCGTCATGAACGCGCCGCGGAAATCCCACCGCCGCTGCTCCATGTCGATCGTCACGTCCCGCTCGGCGACCGTGCCGTAGTTCGAGTGGAAACCGGAATACGCGAGGCCGAAGTACCCGCGGTCCCAGATGTAGGAGGCGCCCCCCGAGAGGCCCTCGGTGCGGAGGTCGCTGTTCGGGAGTACATTGCGCGCTTCCGAGTCGCCCGGTGCGAGCGGGGCGATCTGCCGCAGCCGCTCCGAGCGGGCGAAGCCGGGGATGTGCAGTTCATCCGTGGCGCGCTTGTAGCCCTCGATGTGCCAGGCGAAACCGCCGATCCCGCCCTCGAGCGAGAACGCGCCGCCGCGCTCGCTGTTCACCGATCCGTAGCGACTCTGCACGCTGCCGCGCACCGGCACGGCGATGCGCTCGTCGGGGACGCGGTTGTCGAGCACATTGACCACGCCGCCAATGGCATTCGGGCCATACATCAGCGTGGCCGGACCACGCACGACCTCGATGCTCTCGACCGAGATCGGGTCGAAGCTCACGGCGTGATCCACGCTCGTCGCCGAGGCGTCGATCGTGTTGCTGCCATTTTGCAGGATGCGGATGCGGTCGCCGTCGAGGCCGCGGATGATGGGCCGGCTAGCCGCGGGACCGAACGAAGTGGAAGTAACTCCCGGCGTGCCCGAGAGCGTTTCGCCGAGCGTGGGCTGAAGCGCGAGGCGGAGCTTGTCCCCCTTCAGGATGGAGACGGGCTGCGCCTGCTCGAAGAGCGTGCGCCCGAGCGGTGAAGCCGTGACGATCGTCTCATCGAGGTGGAAATGGAACTCAGGTTCCGGTGGCTTTTGCGCAAGCGCCGGACAGACGCCGAGCGCGGTGGAGATGGAAACGGAAAGAATGGATTTGTGCATGACGGAAGAAGTGGAATGGAGAGGCGCCGCGGCAGAGGGCACGCAAACACGCCAGAGGAATGGCGAGAAAGCCGCCGCGCACGAACGCACGCAGCGGGGCAGACGACAGGACTAAACCCCGGCCACCGGCGGTCCGCGCTCCAGCGGACCGCCAATCAGAAACAGCGAAGCCACGTCCGGGCCGGCGCCCGCCACCGTGCCCAGTTCCACATGCACGGGCGTCGCTGCAATCAGCGGCGCAGCGTCCGGCGCATCACACCCTCCGGAGGCCAGCAGCGTGGCCACGCAGTGATGTTCGCCGTGCCCCTCGTCCTCCCCATGCGCCCAGTCATGCAGCGCCGGCGACGCCGCGAGCGCGATCGCCCAGAGCCAGCAGGCGAGCAACAAACTGGAGACGGCACCTTTCACGCCGTCGCGTCTCGCAAAGCTCCCCGTACCGGTCAAGCTCGAACCTCCCCGCGGGCGAAACAGGCGAGTAGTTGAAAGCAGGTCCGGCTCCCTCTTGCTCTTCTTCTCCGCATCTCCCGGCACTGAGCACGAGCATGAGCAAGACAAGGAGGGAAGAACTTCTGTTGGCGCGCCGCGCACTTCCCTCGTGTCGAATGCTGCCTTCGTGGTCGGAGCGACGCTTTCACGATGCCGCAATTCCTCGGGAGAGATGCAACCCGCTTGAATAACCGGAACACCCCCTGCGTCTCTCTCCCGTGCGCGAGCCGGGTTCTCACAAGCCTGGAGCGAAGCACAAACCGGGCGGCGGAAAAACCGCCGCCCGGAAAGAACCAAACCAAAACCAGCAATCACCCACCGCAGTAAAATGAAGAACATGACCACCACCTCGAACCGGTTCAAATCCACAGCCACGGCAGTCGCCGCGGCAATCGGCCTTCTCGCCGGAGGCTTCGCCCCGAGCAAGGCCGATGCAGGGTTCGAGGATACCTATTACGACAACTACCAATACTTCGCGAGCCTGTACTCGGTTTACGGTTACGATTACTATACCTACTACCTCGGGCTCGCGATCCCGAACTACTACTACTTTTCGGCGGTGTACTACGCCGGCTACTACAGTGTTTACTCCGATGGTTACGGCGAAAAGGGCGCGTTCGACAGCTACGGTCTGTATATCTTCGAAACCTACGCCGGGGCCGGGGACTCGTACTTCCTGAACTACTACTAGTTCCGCCAGGAGACAGCAGCAGAAGTCCCATCAACACGAGCCGTCCCATCAACCGCCAGAATCCGATGACACGCCACCAAGCCACGGCAGTAATCGCAGTTGCCTCCACCGCACTGGTTGCAGGAGTCGCGATGTTCCTCGCCACCCCGGGTGGGACCTTTCCTCAGTCCGCGGGGCCGGATGTGGCGGTTCCGGCTTCACCGCAACCGGCGGCAGGCATCGCCGCAGTGCGGGACGCCTCCCCTGTGACGACGGACCCGGCGAAGCGTCCATCACCGGTGCCGCCGCCGGCGATGTTCGAGCGGCATGCGAAGGCAACGGCCGCCATGGCCGCCCAGTCACAGGAAAACGCGAAGCGCGTCCATGCGGCGTTCTTCGAGTCTCAGGGGCTTTCGCGGGCCGCGCAGGATCAGGTCGCGGCAATTCTCTCGCTCCCGGAGCGGATGCTGGCCGAGGAGGCGCTGGCGGCGATGCGCGCGGGCACCCTGCCGACGCCGCCCTCGCCGGAGATGCTGCGTGCGCTCAAGTCACGGCAGGATCAGGAACTGCGTTCCACACTCGGCGAAGAGGGCTTTGCAGCTCTCGAGAAATACCGGACGACGATCCCGGACCGGATCATCGTCGATGGAATGACGCGCCAGGGTGCGGCCCTGACGGAGGATCAGTCGCAACAACTGCTCGCCATCCTGAACGAGGAGAGGCGGAAGGTGATGGGCTCGCCGGACGCACCGCGGAATTTTCAATCGCTGCCGACCAGCCAGGCGCTCGCGCTCATCCAGCAGGACCAGGAGAAGCTGCGGGAGGCAGAGACCATCCTGAACGCCGGGCAGGCGGCGATGCTGGGCGAAGTTTTCAACCGGCTCACGAAGGTTCCGCGCCCACGCTAAGTACCGCGCACCAGGCGCGGGGAGCAGCGCCTGCTTGACCACTCCGGCACGGCTCGGCGAGGAAGGGGGCGGTATGCGCCACGAACCTCTCGACCCGAAGCTCTTCATCGACAACCGCGCGCGGCTCGGCCGCCTGCTGCCGCCGCGATCGCTCGCGGTGCTGAATGCGAACGACATCCTGCCGACCAATGCCGACGGCACGCTCGCGATGCGCGCAAACAGCGATCTTTTTTACCTGAGCGGCGTCGAGCAGGAGGAGACGAGGCTCCTCATCTTCCCGAATGCCGACGATGAGAAGA
>JBEBGK010000383.1:0-4534 GCA_040081515.1 Chthoniobacteraceae bacterium | reverse complement strand
GTGGTGACGCCGGAGGAGGCTGCCGCCCACGCGTTCGGTCGGCCTGGTGGTCCTGGTGGTCACGGACCAAGGCACGCGGACGTTCGGCTTCGGCGCGTGCAGCGCGGGCCGCGCGACACCGCCCGATGGCGACACGTTTTTTCAAGTCGGCTCCATCTCGAAAACCTTTACCGGACTCTTGCTCGCCGCGCAGATTGAAAGCTCCGGCGGCACGTTGCTCGTGCCCGACCTGCGGATGCCCGGCTTCGGCACCCAGCCCGTCACGGTCGGGCAACTGGCCATGCATTACGGCGGCGTGCCGGCGTTCCTGAGGAACATGAACGGCCCGATGTTTTATACTGTGCAAGGTTACACGCGGGCGCAGCTCGCCACGTATCACTCCGGCTTCAAGCCCAGCGCGCCGCCTGTGATTGAGAGCCTGTTCCCCGCCCGGGCGTGAGCGGACTTGCGCAATCCCCCGCGGGTCACCAACCTCGCCCGATGCCCGCATCAGAAAAACGTTTCGGCTGTCTCGGAGTCTTCATCGTAGTGCTGCTTTGCCTCAGCCTGTTGTTCAACTTCGCTTTCATCGTCGGCGAAATGTTCGGGGTTTCCGCAGGCGGCAGTCACAAGGTTCGCGAGATCGTGCTCACGGAGGCTGCGCCCAATGTGAACACCAAGATCGCCGTCATCCGCCTCTCCGGGCTCATCTCGAGCATGGAGTCCGGGTTTCTCGGCGGCGCGACGCCCGAGGCGATGAAGGAACAGTTCCGGCACGCGCTGGAGGACAAGTCGGTCCGTGCGATCGTCCTCGCGATCGATTCGCCGGGGGGCGAAGTGACGGCGAGCGACGAGATCTACAACATCGTCCGCAAGGCGAGGGAGGTGAAGAAGGTGGTGGTGAGCATGGGCTCGATGGCGGCGAGCGGCGGCTATTACACCGCGCTCGGTGGGAGCCACATCATCGCGCACGACACGACCTTCACCGGGAGCATCGGCGTGATCATGCAGACGCTGAATTACGGGGAGCTTTTCGGGAAGGTGGGCCTGCAGATGGTCACCTTCAAGAGCGGCAAGTTCAAAGACATGCTCAGTGGATCGAGGCCTATCACGCCCGAGGAGCAGGCTTACGTCCAGAGTCTGGTGATGCAGACCTACGGCAAGTTCGTCGGCATCGTCGCGCGGGAGCGCAATCTGCCGGAGGACGAATTGCGCGCGGGTCCCGCTGACGGCCGTGTGCTCTCCGGCAAGGACGCGCTCGCCGCCAAATTGATCGACGACGTCGGTGATTTCGATGCTGCGGTGCAAAAGGCGATGCAGCTCGGCGGTGCGCCGGGCGCCGCGGTGGTCGAGTATCAGCCGGTTGACGGCCTGGGCCGTTATTTGCGGCTGCTGGGGAGCGCAAATGAATCGAAGCGCCTGGAGATCAACGTCGGGCCGCAGCCGTCGTTCCGCCTGCAGCCCGGGCGGCTCTACCTCGTGCCGGACGGTATCGCGCAGTAGCGCGCCGCCACCAACCCTGCCGTGTTCATCGCCGACATCTCGAAGGAAATCCAGATCCCCGTGGATCAAATGCGCTGGGTCTATGCTGTCGGGATTGTTCTGCTCATCGCCGGCGTGAACATGTTCGCCCGGAATTTCCGGCATGTCTGCACGCAGGGCGGCCGTGTCCGCTTCGATCTGTTCGGTTTTCCCGACGTGCTCGTGGCCGTGACGCTATCGGTGATGTTCGCGTTGCTGCTCGTGTTGCAATGGGTGCCTGCGGATCCGCCCGGCCCGGCCGGGGGAGGCGAGACCACCGTGCGGGGCATGAAAGGAATGGATGCGATCTATGGTGCGCTGCAGTTTGCCCTGCCGGTCGCGGCGATCTTCGCGCTGCTCATCGGGCGGGACATCAGCGTGCTCGAGGTTTTCGGCCTGAGGCGCGTCGGAATTGCCCGCGCCCTGGTGCTCGCGGGCTGGATGATTCTGCTGCTGCTCCCGATTTTCCTTCTGGTCACGGGGTTTGCCTACAAGTTCCTCGGCGGGCATGCGGAGCAGCAGGAGTTGGTGAAGGTTTATCAACAGGCGACGAAGACCGGGAGACAAGACGTCGTGTGGCAGGTCGCCGTGGCGGCGGTCTGCATCGCGCCGGTGACGGAGGAGTTCCTGTTCCGCGGATACATCTACCCGGTGTTCAAGCGCATCGTCGGGCCGATGCCCGCCGCCTTTGGCACCTCGATCCTCTTCGCCGCCATCCACAACAATGCGCTCGGCTTCCCCGGCCTGACGGTGCTGGCGCTTGCATTGACGCTGCTCTATGAGCGCACGGGATCGCTCGTCGTGCCGATTTTCATGCACGCGTGGTTCAATGGCGTGACGCTGTTCTTCATGTGGTGGGCGGTGACTCACGACTGGGTAAAATGAAAGTGTCGAACCTCGGCGAGGATGCGCTCGTGGCCGCTCTCACGCGGAATCTGCCGCTCGCTCCCGATGTGCGCCACGGCGCCGGCGACGATTGCGCGGTGATCGGCGGCCCGCGCGAGCGGTGGTGGCTCCTGCTGAAGACGGATTGTGTGGTGGAGGGCATCCATTTTCTGCCGCGCGAAAAACCCGCGCGAATCGGATGGAAGGCCCTGTGCCGCGCGATCAGCGACATCGCGGCAATGGGCGGCGTGCCGGAGCACGCGATGGTCACGCTCGCGGTACGGCCCGGCGTGGAGGTGTCGTGGCTGCGGGGTCTGTACGCCGGGATGCGAAGGGCGGCCCGGCGGTTCGGCGTGAGCATCGTCGGAGGGGAGACATCGCGTTCGCCGGGGCCGGCATTCATCAGCGTGGCGCTCACGGGCCGTGTGGAGCGCACCCGTTGCGCCACCCGCGCCGGCGGGCGCGCCGGTGATTTGCTTTACGTCACCGGACTTCTCGGCGGATCGCGCCGCGGGCGGCATCTGGATTTCGTCCCGCGCGTCGCGGAGGGGCGCTGGCTCGTCGAAAAGTTCCGCATCCGCGCGATGATGGATCTCAGCGACGGTCTCGGCGCGGATCTCCCGCGGCTCGCCCGGGCCAGCGGTTGCGGTTTCGAGATCCGGAAGGACAGGCTCCCGCGATCGAAAGGTTGCACGGTGAGGCAGGCGCTCTCGGACGGGGAGGATTTCGAGCTGCTCTTCGCGATCGATCGCGGCGACGCCGAGCGCCTGGAGGCGCTCTGGCGGAAGGCGTTCCCGAAGCTTCCGCTCACGCGAATCGGTGCGCTCACGCCGCCCGGAAAGAACGCGAAACGAAAGGCGCTCCCGCATGGCTACGACCATTTCGCATAGTCCCGGCGAGACATTTGAACTCGGACGCCGCATCGCGGCGACACTCCATGGCGGCGAGGTGCTTGCGCTGGATGGCGAACTCGGCGCGGGGAAGACGCAGTTTGTGAAGGGGCTCGCCGCCGGGCTCGGTCACGACTGCGACGTGACGAGCCCGACCTTCACTCTCATCCACGAATACACCGGAGGCCGGATGCCGCTCTACCACTTCGACTTTTACCGCATCGAGAGCGAGAACGAGGCGATCCGCGCCGGTCTCGACGACTACCTCGGCGGGAACGGCGTGCTCGCGATCGAGTGGGCGGGAAAATTCCCGGCGCTGCTTCCGAGGACAACGCGCTGGCTGCGATTCCGGGCGGGCGCCGGGGACACTCGCGAGATCGAGCAATAGAGGCGTAGCCGCTGCTCAGGCCGTCTGCAGCCGGGACGCGCCCTTTGGCAGCGCGATGCACGCGATGATGTGTTCGCCGTCGCGGCACCACGTGTTCGGGACGAGTTTCAGCGCGGCATTCACCTCCTGTAGTTCCGTGCGCCCGGCGCCGGCGATGAGAACCGGTGCGAGTGTGATCGCGCCCTTCCATCGGATGGTGAATTCGCCGCAGGCAAACGGAGCCTTGAAGACCACGCCATCGGCAGCGCGTTCGATCCGCGTCAGTTCCTTCGCCGCCCAGTAGCGGGCCACCCCGCTCAGTTTCATCCAGTGCAGGTGATCGAAGCGCGCATGCAGCCGCTTCACCACCTCCTGGAAGATTTTGAATCCGGTCTCCTGTCCGTTGAAATAGACGCCGGTCCAGTGGGCCAGCATCAGCGCCGGTTCACCGCGCGTGATGACCTCCACCATGCGTCCGGACCTGCCGTCGGCGGTGATGAATTTGTCCGCGCCGCCCGGCTCCGTGCAATCCCAGCCGCCCGTCCAGTCCCCGGTGCAGCCGATGACGTGGACCACGCAGCGTGGATCGGGGCCGTCGAGCCCGGAGGCGTTCTGCACGATTGGCGCGACGCTCTTTTCGCCCTCGGCGAAGAGGTCCCGGAAATAGTGCGGGATTTCCGCGCCGAACACCGCCCGCACGGACTCGAACGTGGCCTGCGCGAGCTGCGGCCGCGCCTTGCTGCCGAAACCGCCCGGTGTCGTGATGCCCTCGCACGGGAGGCCGATGTTCTTCAGGATGCGCAGCGCGTAGGCCATGTAATCGGCCAGTTCATCCGCGCTGCGATTCACGCTCCACTCCCAGTTTTCCATGAACCGCCAGTTGAACTCCGGG
>JBEBGK010000382.1:0-4555 GCA_040081515.1 Chthoniobacteraceae bacterium | reverse complement strand
TGGTGAAAATCCGCACCCTGCCGCAGGACCTCCGCATCCCGTGGAAACTTCGCCACAGCCCGTTCCCACGTCCGCTCCGTTCCTTCCAGATCCCCGGTCTTCAACTGCAACGCCGCGAGTTTCAGGAATCCATCCGGTCGCTCCTGCGGCGCGATGCGCGTGAACTGCTCCTGAAGCCGCACCGCGGCGTCGAGCCTTCCGAGTTCCTCCGCCTCGCGCACCAGGTCCGGCAAGGCGAGACGCTGATCCGGCGTCGAGTACACCGCATCGGCAAACAGATCGAAAGCCGCGCCCTTTTCCCCGAGCAATTTCAACACCCGGCCGAGCGCGACCGTGGAAAAATAATCGTCCGCGCGCCCCTTGCGACGGCTCTCGAGAAGCGACCTCAACCACGGAAGCCGCTCCTGCCTCTGACAGTACAGGAGCAATTCATCGAACCGGTTGAACCGTTCCCGCTCGTCCTGCGCGCCGTCCATCGACCGCAGCAACAAATCCGCGCCCTCGTCCGGCAGCCCGAGTTTCTCCAGCACCCGCAGCAGCAGTGCGCCCGTCTCACGCTTCCGGGGCGCGGGCGCAATCGAGAGCATTCTTCGCAGCGTCGTGGCGGCTTCCTGCAGTCTGCCCGCCCGCTCCTGCGCCGATGCGAGATCGGAGAGCGCGTCCATGTGGCCGGGGTTTGCCCTCGCAAGTTGCTCGAGAATCGAAAGCGCCTCGGCGGAGTTTCCGATTTGAAGTTCTATCTGCGCGATCTCGCGCAGGTAGCCGTCGCGACCGGCCGGGTTCAGCTCCATGGCCTCGCGGAGATACGCCACCGCATAGGCGCTCTCGCCGTTGGCCTGTGCGTGTCGCGCCAGGAACTCGCGCGGCGCGGGATTCTTCGGCTCGAGGTCGGCGGCCTTCGTGGCAAACGTCACCGCGCTCGCCTTGTCCCCGTTCCATGCCTTCCAACGCGCAACCCTCAGCCATGCCGCAGCCGTCGTTTCCTCCCCCGCACGGCCCATCAATTCCCGGATGTGACCCTCCACCCGTGCGGCGGCGGACGCGCCGGGCGCCTTTGCATCCTGCGAAAGACTCGCGCCGGCGCGAAGGCTCTCGAACAGTTTCCCGTCCGCCTCGATCCGTTCCGCATCAGTCCGGCTCAGGTCGTAGGCCGCTTCGAATGCGATCCTCGCCTCGTGAAACTGAAGCACCCCGGCCCGCATCTCCCCGAGCAGCAGATTCCCCTCGCGTGAATCGCGCTGCAACTTGAGCGCGGACTCCACCTGCCCGATCGCCGCGGACAACTCGCCATGCGCCTTCAGCAACTGCGCCGCCCGAAGATGCCGCGCCGCACGCGCAGCGTCCGTTCCGCCCCCGTCGGCAATCCGTTGCAGCGCCGCGCGCGCATCCGCATTCCGCCTCTGGGTAAAATGGAAATTCGCCAGCGCGAAGATGCCCTCTTCCGATCCGCCGGCCGCGCCGGCCCGCAACTGCTCCTCCACGAGATCCAGAAGGTGGTGCTCCTGACAGAACGCGAGAGCCCTCTCCCGCAGCGCATCATCGCCCTTGTGCTCCGCCAGCAGAGCGAGGATCCGCCTGCGCGCGGCCACGCCATCCTCGCGGCGCAGGTCCAGCGCCGCACGCTCGAAGACGCGATCGGTGTTTCGCGGCTCCAGCGCCAGCGCCCGGTCGAGATGCGCGGCCGCGTCATCCACTTGATCCAACTGGACGAGAAGGCGCGCCAGCCGGACCTCGTACTCTGCATTCCTCGGCGACAACCCGAGGCTTTTCTCCAGCCATTCGCGCTGACGCTCGAGATTTCCGGTGCGCTCGTAGAACTCCACCAACTGGAGGCAACACCCGAGGTCGCGCGGACTGGCCGCCGCCTGATCGAGCCAACGGCGCTCCAGTTCCTCCTCCGCGTGCCGGCGCTGGGCGAGGCGGATGATCTGTCCGAGCAATTCCGCCCGGCGCCAGTTGCCCGGCGCAGTGATGCCCACCGCGCGTTCGAGCGTGACCATCGCGTCGTCGTGACGACCGGCCGCGGATTGCAGCCTCGCAATCTGCTCCAGCGCCTGAACCCGCTCACCGGGATTCGCACGCGTGGCGATGAACTCGAAGTGCCGGATTGCGGCGTCGGGCAGATTGCCCTCCGCGCACGCACTGGCAAGGCGCCGCCTCAGATCGAGATCATCCGGCGCGAATTCGATTGTCCGTTCCCATGCTTCCACCGCCCGTGCCGGCTCCCCGCCGGCACTCCAGGCGGCGCCGAGTTGCATCAGGGCATCTGCGACCCGCGGATCGTCCTTTGCGAGCAATGCGACCGCCTTCTCGAGCCAGACGGCGGCCTGCCGGGGCTCACCGCGTTCGCCCGCCGCACGCCCGAGCGCGAGCAGCGGCAGGACGCTCGCGGGTTCCAATGCCGACGCCCTCACATAGGCGTTCTCAGCCTCGACGGCCTGCCCGGCTTTCCGCAACAGGTGACCCAGAATCATCTCCGAGGCAAAAGTCCCCGCCTTCCGGTACTCGGCGATCCATTCCCCGGTCCGGCCGTCCTCCACCGCGATCTTCCAGAGCCGATCGAGCGCGATGCCTTCGGTCGGATTCGCCTGGAGCATCTGCCGGTATCGCTCCACCACGCGCGGTGAAGCCGGTTCCGCAAACGCGACGGCCCCAAGCAGCAGCAGGAGCGATATGCAAAGTCGCATCGCAGGCGAGTATCCGCGTGCGCGCTACCGACGCAACAAGGTCTTCGCGTGAGCGAGGGCCGATTCCCCTTTTCCGCCCAGCATCCGCGCGATCTCGTTCGCCCGCTCCGCGCCCTTCACCTCCGTCAGCGTGGATACCGTGCGACCGCCCCCGAAATCCTTCGTGACGACGAACTGCGATCCGGCCTCGGAAGCGACCTGCGGGAGATGGGTGATCGCGAGCACCTGCCGCTCCTTTGCGATCGCCTTCATCTTTGAACCGACCGCATGCGCGATCTCGCCCCCCACGTTCGCGTCAATCTCGTCAAAGACGAGCACCGCGATCGTGTCCTGCGTCGCAAGCGAGGATTTCACCGCCAGCATGACGCGGGAGATCTCGCCGCTGCTTGCGATGGCCTTGAGCGGTTTCGCCGGCTCGCCGGGATTCGGCGCGAAGACGAACTCCACCGTCTCCATCCCATGGGGACCAGGCTCTTCCAGCGCCCTGAGTGCGACGCTGAAGTCGGACTTCTTGAAGCCCAGATCGCGCAGGTTCGACGTGACACCTGCTCCCAGTTTCGGCGCGGCCGCCTTGCGCTTCGCGGATAGTTTGCCCGCCGTCTCGATCATCGCCTTTCGCTGCTTCTCGATCTCCCGGCCCAGCCGTTCGATTTCCTCGCTGCGCGACTCGATCTTCCGCAATCGCGCCGCCGCCTGCTCGCCGAACGCGATCACTTCCGCGATGCTCCCTCCGTATTTCCGCTTCAGCGTCTCGAAAAGCGACACGCGCTCCTCCAGTTCGGCAAGCGCCCCGGGCTCCAGGTCCAGCTCCTCCGCGTAATGCGAAAGCCCGGAGGCGAGATCCTCGATCTCCGCGAGCCCGCGAACCAGCATGTCCGAGAACCGCTTCGCACCGGGATCCACGCGCTCCAGATCGCGGAGCACCCGGCCCACCTCGTTGAGCCGCGTCAGCGCCGAGTCGTCGGACTCCCGGAGCCGCCCTAGCGCGGCGCCGGACAGCTCCATCAGCCGCCGCCCGTTCGATGCAATCGTATAGCGCGCGACGGTCTCCTCCTCCTCGTCCGGCTTGAGTGCGGCGGCCTCGATCTCATTCACCTGATGCCGGAGCAAATCCAGCTCGCGCTCCGCCGCCGCCTCGCTCGAGGCGAGTTCATCACGCTCCGCCGTGAGACGGTTCAGGGCGCGGTATTGCTCCTCGAATTTCGAGCGCAGCGCCTCGGCCCCGGAGAAAGCATCGAGCAGATCGAGCTGCTTTTCATTCGACAGCAGCGACTGGTGATCGTGCGGCCCATGCAGATCCACGAGACCGTCACCGAGTTCCTTCAGCACGTTCAGCGTCGTCGCGCTGCCGTTCACAAACTGCCGGTTCACCCCGGCAGCGGTGAAGACGCGCTTCACGATGAGCTGCTCATCCTCGCAGGGCTCGACTCCCTGCTCCTCCAGCCATGCATTCAGCTTCTTCGCGTCACGGGCCGTGAAGATCGCCTCGACCGTGCAGGTGTCGGCACCGCTGCGGATGAGTGTCTTGTCCGCCCGCTCGCCGAGGGCCAGTTTCAATGCACCGACGATGATGCTCTTCCCGGACCCTGTCTCGCCGGTGATTGCGACGAAGCCGGGGCCGGGCTGCCACTCGAGTTCCTCGACGAGCGCGAGATTGCGGATGCGCAGGGATGCCAGCATGCCGATGCGAGATGCCGGATGCCGGCCCACAAGGCAAGGCGCGGCTACTGCCCGCCGTCGTACCGGACACGAAGCGGCATGAGGTAGTGGGTCGTGCCGCCTCCGCTGTCGGCAATCAGTAGCAGGCTGCGCCACCGGCCCTCGAGTTCGGGGCCCAGCGCGATTCCTTCGAAGTTGCCTGCGAGGGT
>JBEBGK010000381.1:0-4567 GCA_040081515.1 Chthoniobacteraceae bacterium | reverse complement strand
GGATGAGGCCGTCGGGCGATTCGAAGCCATCGGGATACGACACCGCGTTGCGTTCATCGAGCAGCAAGCCGCCTTTCCACGTCTTGCCTTCATCATCGGAGAGATAGGCGGACATGTGTGTGCGCTTCTGCAAGCGCTCGGCGGGCGAGCCATTTTTCACGAGCAGGATGCGACCGGACTTCAGGCGGCGCAGGAAGAAGCGTGAGCTGACATTTTGCACCGTCGCGGCCAGACGTGGGGCGCTCCAGGTCGCGCCGCCGTCGGTGGAAAAACTCTCGTGCGGCTGACCACTCGTGCGGGCGAGCATCCACAGGCGGCCATCGCGCAGTTCCACCGTCATGTGCTCATCGAACTGCCAGTCCGGGAACTGCAAGCTGCCGCGCTCCTTCCACGACGCGCCTTCATCGGTAGAGGCAAACACGCGCGCTGTTTTCTTCTGCCAATCCGACACCGGCAGCAGCCAGTCGCCGTTTTTGAGCACCGTCGGTTTGTTCAGCGTGCAACCTTCCGCAAACATTACCGGCTCGGACCACGCAGGCACGGCGGCATCGGGATCATCGCAGCGGATGAACCAGTTCGTGATGCGCCCCTGCACATCGCCGAGTTGTTGATCGAAGAACAACCACAGGCGTCCCTTCGGATCGGTCCACAGATTACCCACCAGTGCTCCGCTCAGCTTCTGCGCGAGCTCCGTGCGTGCGCCGACGGCGAGACGCGGTTTCGACCACGATGTGCCGCCGTCATCGCTCGTCGCCAGCAGGAAGTAGCCGTCCTTCTTGTCGCCCGTGCCCGTCCAGCAACCCCAGATGCGGCCCTTCGGCGTGCGATCCATGCCGATGATCATCGCGCCGGGCCGCGCCGCATCCTGAAACTCCGCACCTGGATTCGTGATCACCACCGGATCCGTCGCATCCTGCTCCCGCAATGTCGCGCCTTCCGCGAGCACCAGCAGCACCATCTTTTTGAACTTCAGCCGCTCACCAGGCTTCACGGCTTTGCGATACAGACTCACACGATTGATCTCGCCGGGAAAAAGCTGCACCTCAGGCACATCGACTTTGGTGAAGCCCGCTTTTTTCAGCGCCTCCTCCTGGCTGGCCGCGCTGGGGCGGATCGTGGGCGTCAGCGCGAAGAGCGCGCCGCATTTCGTCACGGTGACATCCGTCTTTTCGATGCTCGTGCGAAGGAAAGGCATATCGCGCACTACTTCGGGCAATTGGTCGATCACATACTCGCGATCCGTGAAAAGCTTCACGCCGCGTTTCATCACGGCAGTTTCATCCGCAGCCAGAGCGGGGATGATAAGGGCAAGAACGATAGCAAGAGCTTTGGGAAAGCAGGACATGCGATGTTAAACGCCAGCCATGAGCGCGCCTCACGGGGAGAGAAACAAAAGCTGGTGTTATGATAACCTGAGCAGTGTGGGGTGATCGTTCATGCTGCTTTCTTTGAGCCTGGAGGACTTTTGGCAGCACTCTGTCTCGGGGTGCCTTGCAAATAGAGGTCAGCAGCGACGGCGGCGGCGCAGGATAGCGCTGAAGATGCCGCCCATCAGCAGTAGAGCACGGCTGGGTTCGGGGACCATGGCGGTGCTGATGCTGAAGATGCCACTGGTGCGGTCGAAGCTGCCGGTGAGACTTCCGTCGAGGGAGAGCGAGGAATAGTCGAGGTCGAAGCCATCGCTGATGCTGCCGCCGCCGGTGAGGTCAAAGAGACGCCACATGTCGCCGTTTGCGAAGCCGCTGAGAGAGTTGGGATTGGAGAGGAACAGGGTGCCGCCGAGGGTGGGATCGAGGGTGCCGAAGAGCTTGATGTAGTCGGCGGCGGTGGTGCTGGCGGTGAGATCGCCGCCACGGGTGAAGAGGTCGAAATAGATGCTGCTGCCCACGCCCATCACGGTGCTGCCGGTGCCGCTGGTGTTGAGTTCAAACGAGGATGCGACTGGCGAGCCGAGGGTGCTGTTGCCGACTTGCAGCGTGCCGTTGACATAAACATAATTGTTTGTGCCGGTTGTGACGATGCCCGTGCCTGCAAGAGTGGCTCCGCTGGCGATGGTGACATTGCCGGTGCCGGTGGCGGAGCCGGTGGTGTTGGTGGCATTCAGCGTGCCTGCGCTCACCGTGGTGCCTGCGGTGTAGGTGTTGGCGCTGGCGAGCGTCAGGGTGCCGGTGCTGGTCTTGATGACGGCAGAGGCTCCATCATTGCTGTCGGTGAGGGTGCCGGTGAAGTTGAGGTTCTTTCCGCTGGCGACCTCGATGGTGGCTCCGTTGTGGAAGCCCACTTCGAGGGCCGAGACGGTGGAGTCGTCGGTGACGAGCAGCTTCTTGTCGGTGGCGCGGCCAAAGTTCCAGGAACCCCAGTCGCCGATGGCACCGGAGCTGGCGAGCGTGCCGCCATTGAGGGTGACGAGGCCCACGTTCTGGTCATCGCTTTCAGCGATGGCGGTGCCGCCGGCATGGATGGTGATGGGCTTGGCCTGTGAGCCGTCCCAACCGAAGAGGCTGTTGACGCTGGCGCGCAGGGTGCCGCCGTTGTTCACCGTGATGCCGCTGGTGTAGCTGAAGCTGCGATCCGTTGGGCCGTTTCCCGCGTTCGCGTAGAGTGTGCCTGCATTGACGGTGACGGCTCCGGTGAAGGTGTGCTGTGCGGACATGGTGAGCGTTCCTGCGCCGTTTTTGGTCAAGCCGCCATCAGTGGCGTTGTCGCCGCCGATGTTGGAGTGCAGAAGCGCCTGGGCGATGGTGACATCGAAGCCGTTGCTGTCGATGACAGCACCGCCGTTGCGCACGTTCGCACGCGTGAGGTTGGCGACGAAATTGCCATCGTTCTGCGCGGCTTTGAGTGAGCCGCCGTTGAAGTTGAAGGTGCCACTGCCCGCACCGCCGTTGGCGACATTGTCTGCCTGGAGGGTGCCGCCGTTGAGGTTCACCGTGCCGGTGGTGCCTGCGGTCAGGGCGAGGCGCAGTTCATTGCCCGCCGTCACGGAGCCAGTGCCAGAAACGGTGAGCGTGCCGGTGCCGGAGCCGCCGTAGCCTTCCGCGACCAAGATATTGTTCGGGGTGCTGAAGGTGCCGCCACTGACATTGAGGTGGCCGGTGCCGCCTTCGGAAACGATGGCGACATTGCCGCCGACGGTGTTCGCATTCACGGTGCCACCACTCATGTTGTAGGTGCCGTTGGCTCCGTTGAATCGGCTGAGCACGAACCACTGGCCGGAGTTCACGGTGCCGCCGGACTGCGTGAAGGTGCTGGCGCCATAGGCTCCAGTCCAAATCTCGCCGCCTGCGGTGACGGTGCCGCCGGTGAGGTTGTAGTTGCCGGTGCTGGTGGCGTTGCCGGAGAGCTGGATGAGGTTGTTGGATGAAAAGGTGCCGCCGGATTGGTTCACGGTGCCGATGGTGCCGGCTTCGAGGCCGATGTTGACGTAGTTGCCGTTCATGGTGCCTGCGTCGAGATTCACCGTCGCGGTGGCTCCACCTCGGCCCACATTGAGGTCACCCGTTGCGGTGAAGGTGCCGCTGGTGTTCATGTTGACCGTTGCCGTGCCGCCGCCGGTGCCAAAAGGGTCGCCCATCTGGAGATTGCCGTTCACCGTCATGCTGCCGCTGCCGGTGCCAAAGTTGGTCAGTGAGCCGCCCGTGCCGGCAGTGTTCGCCAGATTGTAAACACCCGTGCCGGCCCAGCCGATGAACATCCAGTTGCCGCCGCCCGTCTGCGCGGTGCCTGCGGTGTGATCGAGCCGACCGTTGCCACCAAAGATCCCGATCTGAATGTCCACGGGTGTGGCGCTGATGGTGGAGGAAATGGTGGCGATGGTGCCGGTGTTCGTTTGGATGACGGCATTGACGCCGTTGGGCACTGCGCCGCCAGTCCAGTTCGCGCCGGTGTTCCAGTCCGTGGTGCCGGTGTTGATCCAGTCCGCTCCGAAAGCGAGGCTGGAGCACGCCAGCACGCAGGCGATGCGGGCGGCAAAAAGAAAGCGTGGTTGGGCTGGGATTTTCATGTCGGGTTCGGCAGGTTGGAGCAGCATCTTGCCAGATGAGTGGGCAGAATCTCAATATGCCGTTCGGCATATCCTGGGAGGTCAGGGGGCGGAAGGTGTCACGACCAGCAGCGACACCGCCTGACGCGGGAGCTGCACGCGAATCGACGCGCTGCCCTCCTTCACCGCGATCTCCTCCGCTGGACCGAAAACCGCGAGCTGTCCGGCCTTCTCCAGCGTGGTCTGCTGTTCGGGCGTAGGATTCGGCGGGGAGCCGAGTTTCTTCCACACTTCGTAGGCGTTGCTGTGATCGGCGTCGATGCGGTAGTGCTCCACGCGGGCTTTGGCGCTGTTTTTCGGCAATCCGGCGAGCGTGAGGTCAATCGCTGCATCAGGGCCGGGCACATCGTCCTCGTGATAATGCCACGCGAGCACGCAAAGCCTGCCGCCATCCATGCTGGCGAGCGCGGAGACATCGGGCATGTCACGCACACCATTTTTCATCATGTCATCGAGCGCGATGGCGGCGCTGCTTTGCACGTCGAGACGCTGGCCGCTCATCTTCGAAAACATGCGGAAGGTATT
>JBEBGK010000380.1:0-4572 GCA_040081515.1 Chthoniobacteraceae bacterium | reverse complement strand
CACGCCGCCATCATCGCCGAGCACAAAAAGTGGCTGCCAAAGATCGACGTGCCGCCGGCGCCAGGCAGCGCCAGCCGCGTGCTCACCTACGACAAGGCGACCGACGAAGCCGTGTGGGAAGGCAAGACCGTGAAGCGCACCGACCCAATCCCGGAGTGAGCGCACGACGGGGCCCCTGCCTCTCGAAAGACCGGGCGCTTCAGCCGGTTCTCCATTCCATTCTCCACTTTTCACACCTCATGCCGTGACGCGCCCGGCGGGTCGATGAGCGGCGAACGGCATCGCGGCGTCCTTCCGTCGGGCTTGTCGCGCGGGCGGTGATGCGTTAACGGCGACCATGCCTGCGAAGCGCAAAAGCAAACGCAAACCCGGCCCGAAGAGCCCGCGCTTCATCGCGGGCATCTACAACTACTGCGATCGCTGGTGTGAACGATGCGAATTCTCCCATCGTTGCTCCCGGTTCGCGCTCGGGGATCGCTTCGGCGCCATCGACCCCGCGGCGCGCGACGTCAGCAACAAGAAATTCTGGGAGGCGCTCGGCCGGATCGTCGCCGGCAGCAAGGCGGACCTGAAGCGGGTCGCGAGGCAGCGCGGCATCGAGCTCGACGACCGCGCGGTCGCAGCCGCGACAGCCTACGAGAAGCGCCTGGATCGCCGCGCCCGCTCCCGCGGCCAGAATGAGAGCAAGGCGGCGCTGACCTACGCGCACATGGTGGACGAATGGTTCAACAACGAGCTACGCCTCCCGCTCCAGCGCGTCCGAAGCCTCGAACGGAGCGTCGAGGAAGGGACCGTGAAGGTGGCGGCCGCCAAGGGGGAACTGGTCCGCCTGAATGACTGTGTGGAAGTGATCCGCTGGTATCAGAACTTCATTTACATCAAGGTGTGCCGGGCATTCAGCTCGCTGGTGGAGGAGGAGGACGAACGGCGCCCCGCCGCAAAGCGGGACTCTTCCGGCTCGGCGAAAATCGCGCTCATCGCGATCCAGCGGAGCCTCGCGGCATGGATGACGCTTCGCGAGATGTTCCCCGAGGAGACGGACTCGATCCTCGAAAACCTGGTCCAACTCGACCGGTTGCGCCGCGACGTGCTGGCGAAATTCCCGCGCGCGATGGCGTTCAAGCGCCCGGGATTCGACGACAAGGCCTAAGAGCGGGGCCGCAGACAGGCTCTCCCTCTTGCCCTCGCATCCGGCGCGGTGTATCTGCATTCCATCAATGTCGGCCAAGAACGATCCCAACATCGCCACGTGCCCGAGCTGCGGCGCGCTCATCGACGTCTCCGAGGAGGAGCCGTTTTCGCTCGTGAATTGCTCCGGCTGCGGGGCGCAGATGCGTGTCCGGAAGGAATTCGCGCACTTTGAGATTCACGGGATTCTCGGCGAGGGCGGCCAGGGCGTGGTGTTCCGCGCGCTGGACACTAAATTGAACCGTCCAGTGGCGATCAAGGTGATGAGGCGGCAATACAGCGCCGACCCGGGTTTCGTGAAGCGATTCGAGGCCGAGGCGCAGATCACCGCGAGCCTCAATCATCCGAACATCGTGAAGGTTTACTCGTTCGGCGAGCATCGCGGGCTGCTCTACCTGGCCATGGAAATGGTGGATCACGGCAGCCTGGAGTCCCTCATCACGCAGGCAAAGAAGGTGCCGGAGGAGCGCGCGCTGGAACTGGGCATCCAAATCGCAAGCGGCCTGAAGGCGGGTCTCGCGCTCGGTCTCATTCATCGCGACATCAAGCCGGGCAACCTACTTTTCGCCAACGAGCAGACGGCGAAGATCGTGGACTTCGGACTCGCGATTCTCGTCGAGAAGCAGCACGAGGAAGACGGCGATGTCTGGGCGACCCCTTACTACGTCCCGCCCGAGAAGCTGGATGGCCGCGCCGAGGATTTCCGCAGCGACATGTATTCGCTGGCAGCGACGCTTTTCCACGCGATCGCCGGGCGCCCGCCCTTCATCTCGGAGACGAACTCGATGGCGGAGCTCAAGAAGATCAAGAGCCGTCCGGTGAATCTCCACAGCTTCGCGCCGCAGGTCTCCTCCCCGACGGCATACGCGATCGACAAGGCTCTGAGCGCGGATCCCGATGAGCGTTTCAAGAGCTATGACGAGTTCATCCGCAACCTCGAGTACGCCCGTGAACAGCTCCGGAAGAAACCAGCGGCGAAACGCGGGCCGCGCGTGGTGCAGATGGGCAGTTCGGCGCAAGGCGGAAGCTGGGTCACTTTCCTGACCGTCGCGCTGATCGTCGGGGCGGGCCTCTACGTGTGGGTCGTCCGCGAGAACAAGAACCCGGGGACGGCCGGAGGCGGAAAATCCCCGCCGCCTGCGGTCGGAACCGAAGCCGCGGCGGAAAAGGCGTTCGACGAGAGCCGCAAGCTGATGGTGGGCGGCAAATTCCCGGAAGCCGCGAGGGAATTCCGGTTGCTCCATTCGACAGGGCGGCTGCCCGAACCCAAGAACAGTTGGTGCGCCGTTCACCTCGGGCTTTCCGAATTCCTCGCCGAGCAGGGCGCGAAGGGGCGCACCGCGTTCGAGTCACTCGCCGAGCGCCTCGCGCCCACTGCCATCGGGCTCGATGCGAAGCTCGTCACTTTCCTCACCCGCCTCGCGGCGATCGGAGCCGACAAGGAAAAGGCGAGCCCGGCGGAGATGGAGAAATTCGACAAGGCATCGTACGAGGCGATCGCTTTCCTGATCGTCGGCGCGAAAAGGTGGAACGCCGGCGAGTTCGCGGCAGCCGTCGCCGCATTCCGGCAATTCCAGCAGACGACGCCCACCGGCGAATCCGCGTGGGTGGGCGAATACCGACCGATCGTCGCTCCCTTTCTCGATGACTACGGCGTGTATCGTGAGATCGCCGATGCAGTACAGAAAGCGGACTCAGCACCGGAGGCTGCGGAGGCGGCCCTCAAGCGGATTTTGGAAGTGCGCTACAAGATCCGCTCCGCCAGCCTGCGCGAGAAGCTGACCGCGCTGGAATCCTCATCGTCGGAGAAGGTCGCCGCCGCGGTTGCGACAGCGAAGGCGGCGATGACTGAAAAGCAGGCCGAGCTCGAAGCCACCGAGGAAAAGCTGCTCACCAACATCAAGCTGCAGGTGAAGGATCTCTCCGAGAATTACCGCTTCGAGGAAGCCGCGGCCGCGATCGGCGCGGTGGAGGTGAAGCTCCCGCGTTCCATCGAGGAGCGGAATCTCCTGGCCAAGCGGATCGAGTGGCTCGTCCAGTTCAAGCGGCAGCTCATCTCGGACCTCAACACCGGCGGCTGCACGCTGCCGCTTCAGCGCAAGACCGGGCAGCAAATCCTCGGCGGAGTCGTCCGCGCCGCGGAGGACAAGCTCGAGATCCGGGTGCAGTTTGGGAGCCTGCCGATCGCCTGGAGCGACCTGAGTCCGCTCAGCGTGCTCCAGATGGCGGGGTTCTACATGCAGCCCACCCTGCCACCGGCCGTGCTGGCCGATCGCCAGTGGCGGGCCGGTGTGTTCTGTCTTTTCACGCAGCTTTTCACCGAGGGGCAGGCTCTGATGGACGCGGCGTCGGCGCAGAATGAGGAGTACAAAATCCACCGCGCCCTTTTCTTCGGCCAGCCGATCCCGGAGGCGCCGAAGCAGCCGGGCACGACCGGCGCCGAACCGGCAACGGGCCTCGAACAGAGCAAGCAGTCCCTGAATCCAACCCAGCCCGACATGAACTCGGAAATCATCAAGGGCATCCGGAAGCCGCCGTCTCCGTAGGGAGGCTAGCGGATTTCGATCGTCACGCCGGCGGTCACCATGCGGCAAAGCCTGGCGATGTCCCAGTTCGCGGTGCGCATGCAGCCGTGACTGGCAAATTTTCCCACGCTGTAGGGATTGTTCGTCCCGTGGATTCCGATGCCCGGCTTGTTCAGGCCGATCCAGGCGACGCCGACGGGATTCCTCGGTCCGGCGGGCAGCATGTGGAAGTTCTTGGTTCTCACTCCGCGCTGAAGCACGCCTTGATCCCAGCGAAACGTGGGCATCGATGCGATGCCGAGGATGCGCCATTTCCCGGGCGGTGTCGGATGCGCCGGGGAACCGGGCGCGATCGGGATGCTGGCGAGAAGGCGATCGCCCTCCATCACGTCGAGGATCGTCCCTTTGCGATCGATGCGGAGCGAGCGCGTCAGCAACTCCGGCTTTGCGTCGAAATTCCCGGTCGGCGGCATCTCCTCGAGCTTGAATGGCTCCACATTCGGAACACGGACCTGCGTGCCGGGCTCGAGACTTTCGAAACGCATTCCGGGATTCAAGCGGGTGATGAACTCGCGCGAGGCGTGGTATCGCTCCGCGAGGAAGTCGAGGTATGCGGGGTAGGGCAGATACTTTCGCTTCGCCTGCTCGGCGGTCTTGCCCGGCAGGTCGCCGATGAACTGCCTGTCGCCCTTTGCCACCGTGTGAAACGTGTAAACGGGATACACGCTGTCGATCGGCACATTCTCGTCCACGACGCCGCTCTGCGGCAATCCGTGCGCACGCTGCCAGCGCTTCAACGCCGTCGTCAGGAATGCACCCGGCTTTCCGTCGATCATCCCCGGGCTGAACAACTGCTGAT
>JBEBGK010000379.1:0-4579 GCA_040081515.1 Chthoniobacteraceae bacterium | reverse complement strand
GAGCGAAGCTGGTTTGTTGGTTCATGCTCCTCTTGGACGCTCCAACACTGCCTCTGGTTTCATCATTCCGCGCGTCGCGCGATTAAATCAGCGTTTCCCCAGGGCCGAACCGCCCTTCCGCTGGCGCTCGTCGCCCTGCCTGGGAATATCCGATTTGCGCAGCGCAAGAGTCGATGCGGGTTTGCGTGTGAGGATGAAGAAATTCCGGGTTGCCAATTTCGCTTTGGCCGGTAGGTCTTCCGTGAAAGCTTAATGAAAACCGTCGCGCGCTTGGCGCTTCTTTCCTGCTCTCTCGTGAGTCTGGCCCACGCGGATATTCGGTAGCCCTTCAGGTAGGACAATCCTTTGTTGACCACTTCATCGGGCTCGCATATTCGTCGCGGTTACTTACGTATGAAAGCCAAGCTTCATGCAGTAGTCCTAGCCAGCTTGCTCTCGGCGGGCTGCCAAGACGACAAGCCGGCTCTCCGGGAGACGCTGCCACCTCCAAGCTCAGAATCGCTGCCACCGCCAGCAAGCGAACCATCTATTTCCGCCACATCGCCGGCAGAGCCAGAAACTTCATCGACTTCGCCACCCGCGCCGGATCCCGTAGCCATAGCACCATTACCGTCTCCTCCAGAGGTATCTCCCACACGTACTGTGGCAGCAGACAGTTCCGCACCACCACAGAGGCGTCTCGCTCCAGAGGGTACCTTCTATTTATTGCAACGCCGTTCGATCACGAGCGACGACGGCATTCACGCGTTGCCGCCCGGTACACCAGTCAGGCTCGTTCGCAAGACCGAGAACAGTCTATTGGTCACGGACGGACGCCGTGAGTTTGAGGCGCAGACGACAGATTTAACTAACGATTTGGACCTCGCTGCCCGAGTTGCGATGATCGATTCGCAACAACGAAGCGGCCTTGCCGCTTCGCAACGAGCTGAGGCGGAAGCGGCCTTCAGATGGCAACAACATCAGGACGCGGCCGCGGTGCGTGAAACTGCTGCGGCGACGAAACTTCAACAACTTCAAGGCGCATACGACGCACTGATTTACGAGGAAAAGGCGTTAACGGAACAGATTTCGCAGGCAAGGCAGGCAGAGAGCCGAGAAAAGTTCTTATCAGCTACGAAGACGGCAATTTATAGTAAAAGCCCTCTTGTTGAGAAGCGGGCAGCGTGGGAAGCACGCCTAGCGCAAATCCGCGAACAGAAGTCTCGAATCCGCACAGAAATCAGCCGTTCCAAGCGGTGAGCGTACCCACCTTGCAGATAACTGATTAGAGTCCGCCCAATCGGGGGTGACTACACAGGCGATGATCAAGGCAACCGCAGGAAAGCTCCACTGGAACTACTTCCTCGCACTCGAACGGGACTTGGAGAGCGTTTCTCGCTACATCGAGTTCACCGAACCAAACTTCGGTGTCTATTCGATCGAGTTGGCGCATCTCCTTTTCGCAGCCGCATCCGAAGTCGACGTGATTGCCAAATTGCTCTGTCGGACTCTCATGCCGAGTAAGCGATGCAGGAACATCGGTCACTACCACTCAATTCTCATGGAAAGTCTCCAGGATCTCAATAATATGCAGGTCTTTGTTCCCAGATATGGTCTCACTCTTACCCCTTGGTATAACTGGAAGGGCAAAACCAATCCCGCTTGGTGGACCAGTTACAACCACGTTAAGCATCAGCGCGACACACACTTTAAGGAGGCCACTCTGCACAACGCGCTTAACGCCCTTGCCGCTTTGCTCACTCTGACCTACCACCATTACAGCTACTTTTGGTCGTCTGTCCCAGGTCACAGGCTTGATCCGCAGGAGACGACACGCAGGCTTGAGCCGCAATCGACGCTGCTTCGCTTTGCGGACGACTATTATTACGAACCCCTCTTCGTGTAAATATAACGGTGGCGACAGAGTGACGGTGACAAAGTGCCAGACTTAATGCGTCTGGCAGAATGTGTCCGCAACACGCGCGTGTTTTTCCACCGATGAGAACGCCTTTTCTCTCCGCCTTGCTGCTCTACGCGTCGGCGCATGCGCAAACCGTGTCGCCGAAACCGCAGGCGGCTGACGGCGCGACTTTGCGGTCGGAGTTGCGCGGGGACCGCGTGGTCATCACCGATGGCGGTGCGCCGGTGGCGCACTTCGTCTTTCGCGATGAGAAAATCCTGCGCCCGTATTTCGCCCATGTCCACGCGCCCGGCGGCATTCCGATCACGCGCACGTTTCCGCCCGTCGAGGGCGTCGATGCCACCGACCATGCGGACATGCATCCGGGCATCTGGCTCGGTTTCGGCGATCTCGCAGGGGACGACTTCTGGCGCAACAAGGGGCGCATCCGCCACGAGCGTTTCACAGGGAATCCCGCGTGGCAGGACGGCAGCCTCACCTTTGCGACGCTCAGCACCGTGCTGCGTCGCGACGGCACCGCGCTCGCGGAGATGACGAACCGGTTTGCGCTCACCCCGCGCGAGGGCGCACTGCGCATCGAGTGGGATGCCGCCTTCACGCCCGTTACGGAGGGTTTCTATTTCGGGGATCAGGAGGAAATGGGGCTGGGGGTCCGCGTCGCCACGGCGATCACCGAGAAGAACGGCGGGCGCATCACCAGCAGCACCGGCGCCACCACGGCGAAGGCGACTTGGGGCCAGCCTGCGGCGTGGTGTGATTACTCCGGCATCATCGCGGGCCGGCACGCAGGCGTTCTCATTTTCCCCGATCCCGCCAATCCGCGTCCGAGTTGGTGGCACAATCGCGACTATGGCGTCTTCGTCGCAAACGCCTTCGGACGCAAAGCCATGAAGCAGGGCGACACCAGCCGCATCGACGTGAAACGCGGCGAGACCTTCCGCCTGAAGCACACCATCATCCTGCACGCATCGGGTGATGACAAAGCGCCCGATTTGCAGAGTCTCGTAAAATGAGCGACCCCTCCCATCCATCGTCAAAGACGGGCATCATCGGCATGGGGCTGATGGGATCGGCGTTGATGAAGATGACCGGCGCGGGCCGTGGCTGGGACATCGATGCGAGCCGCTGTGTGAACGCGAAATCCGCCGGCGATGTCTTCGCGCACTGCGAGGTTGTTTTCCTCTGCCTGCCGACATCGGATGTCAGTCGCGACGTGCTGCGCGACGCCGCATTGCGGGCCGGGCAGATCATCATCGACACCAGCACGGGCGAGCCGGACGCGATGGCCGCGCTCGGAGCCGGGCTGGCTGCGAAAGGTGTGCATTACCTCGATGCGACGATTTCCGG
This sequence comes from Chthoniobacteraceae bacterium, assembly GCA_040081515.1. Lineage (GTDB taxonomy): Bacteria > Verrucomicrobiota > Verrucomicrobiia > Chthoniobacterales > Chthoniobacteraceae > SXWH01. Next base: position 1,332 of record JBEBGK010000379.1, on the reverse strand, counting down.
CAGCAGCGCGCAGGTTTTGCAGCGCGATGTGCTCGTCATGGCCGGCGGTGAGCCGGAGGTGTTCGCGCGGTGTCGTGAAATTTTCGCCACGTTCGCGCGCGAGACGGTCCATGTGGGTCCCTGTGGCAGCGGGGCGAGGATGAAGCTCGTGACGAACCTCGTGCTCGGCCTGAATCGCGCGGCGCTGGCGGAGGGTCTCGCGTTTGCGCAGCAGCTCGGCCTCGATCCCGCGCATGCGCTCGATGTCATGCGCCGCAGCATGGCCTACTCGCGCATCATGGACACGAAGGGCGGGAAGATGGTGGCGCAGAATTTCACGCCGGAGGCGAAGCTCTCGCAGCATTTGAAGGACGTGCGGCTGATGCTGGCGGCGAGCGGGATTCCGCTGCCGTTGAGCGAGACGCATCGCCGGTTGCTGGAGAAGGCGGAGGCGCTCGGCTTTGGCGAGGCGGACAACAGCGCAATCATCAAGGCCATCCTGGAACCATGAGCGCCCCGCGGCGCTACCTCGTGCTGGTCGCGGCCTTTCTCGCGCTGGTGTTCGACGGGGTGGAACTCGGGCTCATGCCGGTGGCGTCGCTTTCGGTGTCGAAAAGCCTGCTCGGCGCGGCTTACACCGCCGAACTGGGTGGTGAGTGGTTTGCGCGGTTCACCGCCGGGCTGATGCTCGGCGCGGCGATTGGCGGCATCGCGCTGGGGAATCTGGGCGACCGCATCGGCCGCGCCCGGGCGATGGGCGTGTGCATCCTGTTTTACTCCGTCTTCGCAGCGATGGGAGCGTATGCGCGGACGCAGGAGCAGATGCTCGTCCTGCGGTTTCTCGTCGGGCTCGGTGTGGGAGGATTGTGGCCGAATGGCATCGCGCTCGTGTCGGAATGCTGGGCCGGTGCCTCGCGACCGATCGTCTCCGGCGCGATGATGGCCGGCCTGAACGCGGGCATCCTGCTGCTTTCGCAGCTCGCCCGGCACTGGTCGATCACGCCGGATTCGTGGCGCTGGGTATTTCAATTCGCGGGCGCCCCGGCGTTGCTGGGTATCTTCGTGCTGGTCGCGCTGCCGGAGTCTCCGAAATGGCTCGCTTCCCGCGGCGCGGCGAAAGGTCCGCTCACGCCGCTGCGCGATCTGTTTCAGCCGCAGCTCATCCGTTTCACCCTCGCCGGCATCCTGCTGAGCGCGATCCCGATGATCGGCGCGTGGTCGGCCAGCAAGTGGATGATCCCGTGGGCGGACAAGGTCGCCGGCGCCGCGAATGCCGGCTACAAGGCCGCGACGCAGGGCTGGTGGGCGCTCGGGGCTACGCTCGGGAGTTTCGCCGGGGCGCAGCTTGCGAGC
>JBEBGK010000378.1:0-4581 GCA_040081515.1 Chthoniobacteraceae bacterium | reverse complement strand
CCCGACCGCCCCCGGCTTCCAGGCCGGCGACTCCCCCTCCCCGGCATCCGGCAATTTCCAGCGTCTCTTCGATGAGACCGCCGTGACCACGACCGCCACGCCGGAAGGTTCGCGGCTCGATGCTCCAAAGGTCGATGTGATCGAGGAAAACGGACGGGTCGCGAGCATCGTGGTCACCTGCCGTTGCTGCGAACGGATCGAGCTCGCCTGCCGTTACTGAGGCCCGGCGGCGCGCACGCGAGGCGGGCGGACGATTTGCAGGCGCATTCGCGAGGCTTCCCGGATCCGTGCACTGGACCGGTGGAATCGCACGCGGCAGGAATTGCCGCCGGACGGTCAAAGATGTTCCTCTCCCCCTCGCGCTCCGGGCGGAAATACGCGCGGTCTGCCTGATGCGGAGCGCTTTGCGAAGCATGGCACATCGCGTGCTAAGCGCTGCGTGTCATGAACGTCGGCATCTACAAAGGCGCGGCAGCCCTCGCAGCTTGCGAGCACTGGCAGCAGGTCACCGCGCAAAATATCGCCTCCGCGACGACCCCGGGATTTCACCGGACGGAAGTCTCGTTCGCGGGGACGCTCGCCGAACTCACCCGGACTGACGCGGGCTCCGGAGCCGGCAAGGATGTCCAGGGCGTGATGCCCGAGTTCACCTCGAAGCTGGACATGCAGCCCGGTGAATTGCGCCAGACCGGCGAGGAGCTGGACTTCGCGATCCAGGGCGCGGGCTTTTTCAAGGTGGAACGTCCGGACGGCAGCACGGGCTACACGCGCGATGGCAGTTTCCACGTCAATGCCGACCGGATCGTCGTGAACCGGCAGGGATATCCCCTGCAAGGCGACGGCGGCCCGATCACGCTGCGGCCCGAGGGCGGGCGCATCTCGGTGAACGCCGAGGGCATGCTGATCCAGGGCGACACGCCGGTGGCGAAGCTCGCGATCTATGAATTTGCGGACACCGGGATTCTGCGGCCGGCCGGCGGCGGGATGCTGGTGCCCGAGGATGCGAATGTGCAGCCGCAGGCGGTGGAACGGCCCGCCGTGATCACCGGCGCCATCGAGGGCAGCAATGTCCGCCCTTTGCAGGAAATGGTGAATCTCATCACCGTCGCGCGGACCTACGAGGCCGCGCAGCGCATCGTGCAGGCGGAGGACGAGGCCGCCGAAAAAGCCATCCAGACCCTCGGAAACCCCACCGCTTAACGACCTATGATCCAATCCCTCTACTCCGGCGCGACCGGCATGGAAGCGCAGCAACTGAACCTGAACAACATCTCGAACAACCTCGCGAACGCGAACACGACGGGGTTCAAGCGCTCGAAGATCGAGTTCCAGGATCTCCTCTACCAGAAGCCGCGCGTCGTCGGCGCGGAAGCCGGCGGCGGCACGGTCGTGCCCACCGGCATCGAGATGGGAAACGGCAGCCGCGTCGTCTCGACCTCCAAGGTGTTCACGCAGGGCGAGCTCAAGCAGACCGGCGAGAAATATGACATCGCGATCCAGGGCGACGGTTTCCTGCAAGTGCAGCGGCCCGACGGCACCTTCGGCTACACGCGGGATGGCGCGCTGAAAGTGGACGGCCAGGGCCGTGTGATCACCAGCGACGGGTTGCTCGTGCTCAGCGGATTCCAGCCGATCCCCGAGGGAACCACCGGCTTCTCGATCTCGTCCACCGGCGAAGTCACCGTGCAGACGGCATCCGGCACGCAGAATTTCCGGCTCCAGCTCGCGCGCTTTGCCAACCCGGCCGGCCTGCGCGCGCTCGGCGGCAACATCTACGAGGAAACCGCCGCCAGCGGCACCGTCGAGCTGGGCAACCCCGGCGAGAACGGCCGCGGCACCATCATCCAGGCATTTCTCGAAAGCTCGAACGTCAACATCGTCGAGGAAATGGTGAACATGATCCAGGCGCAGCGCGCGTATGAGATCAATTCCAAGAGCATCCAGACGTCCGACGAGATGCTCGAGAAAATCGCCCAGCTCAAGCGATGAGAACCCCGCTCCTGCTCCTATCGCTCGCCGGCGCCGCGTGCGCGGCCGGGCCGCTCGACCGGATCCTCGATCCGCTCCCGAAAGGGCCGCCACCGCCCGCGCCCCGTCTGCTCACCGTCGCGGCGCCAGCGCCGCGCCCGGTGTTCTCGCTCACCGCGAACGCCTTCGTGGCGGAGCTGGAGAAGCAGGTCGCGCAGCACTTCACCAACGACGGCGAGCTGAAGATTTCCCTCGCCCGTTCATGGCCCGCCCTGCGCATCCCGGAGGCGGACTGGGTGCTCATCGTCACCGAGTGGCCCATCGGCGGGCTCGCGCCGGCCTTTGTCGTCCGCGTCAAGGTTGTCTCCGGGAGCGAGACGGTGATCGAGGGACAGCTCCCGCTTCGCGCGCAGCTCTGGCAGGACGTGTGGTTTGCGAACCGGCAACTCGAACGGGGACAGCCCCTCGACCGGGAATCGCTCGCCACGCAAAAAGCCGACGTGCTGCGCGAACGGATTCCCCTCGTGCCCGCCAGCGCGGACCCTTCGACCCTCGAACTCGCCCAGTCGATCGCACCGGGCAAGCCGCTCACCCGCCGCGACGTGAATGTGCGCCCGCTGATTCGCAAAGGGCAGCTCGTCGAGGTGGTCGCAAAAGCCGGAGCCCTCGGCGTGCGCATGAAGGCGCTCGCCCTCGAGAACGGCGCGATCGGCGATCTCATCACCCTGCGGAACGTCGAAAGCCGCAAAGAATTCAACGGCCATGTCACCCATGATTCCAAAGTCCAGGTCCAGTTCTAACTCCATCGCGGTCCTTTTCGCCGCGCTCCTCACCGTCTCACCCGCGCCGGCGGGATCCCTCTGGCGCGAGGAAATCACCGACGAGCGCGGGATGTTCGCAGACAAGCGCGCCAAGCGCGTCGGCGACATCCTTACCATCATCGTGCAGGAGACCGCGGCGGTCTCCAACTCGGTCCGCCTCACGACGAACAAGGAAAGCGCGACGGGGCTCGGCAACATCGCCGACACCGTCGTCAAACAATTCGTCTCCAAGCTGCCCAAGAAGTTTCCGGACCTGAGACAGGCCAACGTCTCGACGACGGGCCAGAACAACTACACGGGTGGCGGCGATATCAAGAACAGCCAGACCATCGCCACCCGCGCCGCCGTCCAGGTGATCGACGTGCTGCCCAATGGGAACCTCGTGGTGGAGGGCGTCCGGGAAATCTCGTTCTCCAAGGAGCGGCAGTTCGCTTCGTTGCGCGGGCTCGTGCGTTCGTACGACATCCTGCCGGACAACACCGTCCTTTCCAGCAACCTGGCCGATGCGCGCATCGAGATCGTCGCGGAGGGCACGCTCACCGATGCGCAGAAGAAGGGCTGGCTGCTGCGGCTCAACGACAAGCTGAATCCGTTCTGATCATGGGACCGCGCATCACGCCTGGATTTCGCCACCCGCCCCGGAGGAACTCCGCGCGCCGGTTCCGGCTTCTGCTTTCCATCGCTGCAACGTGGCTCGCCGTGTGCGCGACCGCGGGTGCCGCACGGATCAAGGATCTCACCGTCGTGGAAGGAGGCCGGGACAACCAGCTCGTCGGCTACGGCCTCGTGGTGGGACTCGCCGGCAAGGGCGACAGCAGGCTGACCTTCACCGTGCAGAGCGTGGCGAACGCGCTCCAGCGTTTCGGCCTGAACATCCCCGCAAACACCATCAGGGCCGACAACGTCGCGGCGGTGATGATCACCGCCGACATCCCGGCGTTCGCGAAGCCCGGCTCGCGCCTCGACGTGACCATTTCCTCCATCGGTGACGCCAAGACGCTGCAGGGCGGCACGCTGCTCCAGACGCCGCTGCTCGGCGCGGACGAGACCGTCTATGCCGTCGCGCAGGGAGCGCTGGCCGTCGGAGGTTTCCTCGGCGGCGAGGGCGGTCCCGGCGGCGCGACTGTCCAGAAGAATCATCCGACGGTCGGCATCATCAATGGCGGCGCGCTGGTCGAGCGCGAGATCCCCAGCCAGATCGTGAACGACAACACGGTCGAGTTGCTGCTGCTGAATGCGGATTACGCCTCCGCCGCGCGCATGGCCGAGGCAATCAATGGCGTCTTCCCTGGCACGGCGCTCGCCCGGAATGCCTCCGCCGTGAACGTCGCCGTGCCGGAGGAATACCGGAATTACGAGGTGAACTTCATCGCGTCGCTCGGCGCGATCGAGGTCGTGCCCGACACCGTCGCGCGCGTCGTCATCAATGAGCGCACCGGGACGATCATCGCCACGCAGAGCGTCCGGATCTCCACCGTGGCAATCTCCCACGGTTCGCTCACGATCACGATCGCATCGAATATCGGAGTGTCCCAGCCCTCCCCGCTCAGCGACCGCGGCGACACCGCGATCGTCCCGAGCACGGAGACGACGGCGACCGAGCAGAAGGGGAAATTCAAGGTGGTGGACGATTTCCCCACGATCCAGGAGGTGGCCTCGGCATTGAATGCGCTGGGGCTGACGACCCGGGACATGATGGCGATTTTTCAAAGCATGAAAAAGGCGGGCGCACTCCAGGCCGAACTGATCCTCAACTGACCACTCCGATGAACATTCCACCGATTTCACCCGT
>JBEBGK010000377.1:0-4587 GCA_040081515.1 Chthoniobacteraceae bacterium | reverse complement strand
AGAGACAGGAAGTTTCCAAAGGCGCCGCCAGTAGTAGGACCAGTTCCCTCGGCCAGCTTATCGTAAAAATAGGAGAGCGAGAGGGCGTTGTTTTCGAGCGGCCCCTGCGCCGAGACGACATGGATTTCGCTCAAGGCGAAGGCGATGCGCTGGCGGAGCTGGTCTGGTGCCGTCATTGATTTCCACCACCAAGCATTGAAAGTCAGGTTATTGTTGAACGCCCCGCCTTGAGCGCTGGCATCCTCGGTCCGGATCACTTCGCTCAACTGAGTCAGATTCGGGTCGATCGGCAGGGCAAACTGGGCGTCAATCCATGCCTCATAGCTCGCCATCCCCTTGAGCGCGCTGATGTCGGCGGGGTTCGGGCCGAAGGTGGCCTGCTGCAGGAAGCGCGCGGCTCCGGCGTTGGTGAGGTGGTCATCCGCCCACGACGGAGGCGGGGGCGGCGGGGTAAAGGTGCGGGAGCCGCTTGCCAGCGTGAAGTTGCCGCGAATTTCCCCATTCAGATTGGCACCGGTGTGGATGTTGATGTAGGCCTTGCCCTGTTTGAGCAACTCGACGACCTGAGCCTTGGTCAGCGATCCCACCATTGGAGGGATCGTCCATTTGTGGCTGCCATCCGGCTGCGGGCCGTCGCCGGGGGGATGAGTCACGTTCGGATCATACATGATGTCCGACGCGTAGGTGAGATACGGATCGTTGTGGACATGCCAGTCTGTCATGATTCCCGACAGTCCGTTGTAAGGAGCAGTCAGGAACCCCGGGATGTCAAAGCTCACGGTCACCACGTTCTCATCCTCGCTCAGACGAAGCGTGGCCGCGCCGACACCCTTGGTCGGAGTGGTAATGCCGCTCTGCGCGAGCATCGTCGCCACATAGAGGGTGCCCGGCGTCGTGCCAGGCGCCGGTGCAACGTAGGGCGTAAGCACGTAACCCGGCACGACCCCACTCGGGGCGGTGGTCGATTCACCCGGCTTGGCCCACCCAACGGCGAGATTGTCGTCGCCGGTGGCCGCATAGTGGAGAACTTCGAAGTAATATTTTTTACCCCCCTCCAGCGCGAGCCATGGCGACTTCTGGGTGACTGCCCCGGTCCATGTCTGCGGCATGGCGTTTCCAGTCGTGACCCATGCGCGCTTGATGGCATTGATGGGCTCGTCGTCATTGGAAATCCACAGTTCCGCCGCATTGTTCGCGGCGATCCAGAAGTAATAGTTGCCCGTCACCGGCGCGCTGATGTAGCCGCGAATCCGGGCCCCAAAATTCTCGTCGTTGTTGGTCGGCGCTTCCAAGGATGTCAGATTTCCAGTGACCGGCGTTCCACTCGTCGGCGGGATGTCCGCAATGCTGGCAACCCCGGCCGTCCACTTCTCCCGCACAACGGTGCCGATGTTCTTTTCCACATGCAGATTCAACACCGAGGTGCTGGTGCCAGCAGCGTTCGTGACCGTGATCAGGATCTGGTAATCTCCGGCGGCGCCCGATGGCGGCGTGCCGCCGACGGTTCCCGTGGAGACATTATACGTCAGCCACCCCGGATTGCCGCTCAAGGTCACAGCCGCCCCGTTGCTCCCGGCGATCGGATGCGAGAAAGCACCACCCACCAGCGCTGTCGCGTCGGTCGGGGTGACATGAGCCGCCGGAGCAGTCTGCACCGTCGGGGTCACTGACGCGTCGTAAGCCGGATACAGCCTATCCTGCGGAATGATCTGCTTCGGCTGGCCGGGGCTGAACCAGTAGAGCCGGCAGCGCGCGCTGCCCGTGCTTTCATAATAATCGAGCTGGATGTCGTAACGCACGCCTCCGAGCATCGGAATGCGGAAGTAGCGCTCATTGCCCATCGAAGCGAAATCCTTGAGCGGCTTGTTGGCGATCTCCAGATTGATGCTGCCAGTGCCGGTATTGTACTTCCCGGTGCCGAAAGCGACGGTGAATGTGGTGGAGGTCACCGCAGTGACGACGGCATTCCGGGTGTCGTTGATATTGATCGCGGCAGGCCCGAGCTGGCTGTCAAAAATCCCCGGCGCAATATAGACGGTGAAAGTACTGTTGTCGGGCTCGCTCGCGATGATGTAGGGAAGGTTCGCCAATGTGGTCAAGGTGCCGGCCGTGGGGTCCAGTTCAATGGTTTCCCCGACGGCGAATCCGCCAGGAATGATATTCGTCAGGCCCGAATAGTTCACCGTGAGGACGCCGGTGACGCCGTCGTAGGTATAGGTACCGCCACCGCCATGAGACAGGTTGCCGCTGGACGGATCCACCCGGACGATTTCCCCAACTGAAAAACTGTTCGGTTTTACGAGACTGGCCCTGTAATCGACCACCGCATTACCAGTGCTGCTGTCATAACTGTAAATGCTGCCGCCGGAATTCGTCGAAGGGAGGGTCTTGAATTCCTGGAGTTGCCCATTGATCCACATCTTGCAGCCGTCATCCGCATTCACCACAAAGGTGTATTCCTCCGTGAACTGCGGCTGCACCTGCCCGGTCCAACGGACCGAGAAGTTGTCCCCGTTGCTCAGTCCAGCCGGAATGCCAGTCCCCCAGTCGTTGTCCACGACGGGATCGACCTGGTTGATCACCCCCGGCAGCGCCGATGGCGGAAGGGCGAACTCGCAATTGCCGCTGCTATTGGCCGGAAGACTCGCACCACTGATCGACAGAGTGACCACGCCTCCGCTGACGTTCGACACTGTGTAATTCTGACCGCTGTAGAGCGGATCGTTCAAGTTGCCCGATGTAAACGCCACTTGAATCACCTGCCCGACCTGCAGAGGCAGCGCCCCCACGGGCGTGAGTACGATATTTCCAGCATTCGGGTCCCCAAAATACGTCTTCGTATATGAGTAAGCCGCAATCTGATACAAAGCATAGTCGTAGTACCGCGCCAGCAGACCGGTTCCCTTCGCAGCCGTCGAATCGTTGATGATCACCGTCGCGGCGCTCGGCGACCCCAGCGTGAACGGAAACTCCATCGCATTCGGAGGATTATTGAGCGTAGCGACGACCGACTTGCTGCCCTCGACGACAGGGGCCATGGGAGGGTCCGTCGTCGGATTCACAAAGATGTCCGCCGAAGTGAAACCGCGTGCCGGAAATACGACAGAGGTAGCAATGGCGGTATAATCCGTGGCCGCCACTGCCGTGCCGGCGACGCCGTAGCTGACCGTGATCGGGACCAAGTTCTGCGTTCGAGTGATCGTGAACTTGCCCGCAGTCGGCCCGTCCTCTGACGCAAAGGGCTCGGCTGCGCGAATCGAGACGACGTTTGGAAGCGCGAGTTGCTGGTTGACGTAGGTAAGGTCGTTCGTATCCGGCACGGTTTCCGCGGCGTTTACATTCAGCGTCACCTGGGTTTCCGCCCAGTCGCTGACGCCGTCGCTATCGGTGTCGAGCACTTCGTCCACCTTGACCCGGTAAAAAGTGTTCGCCCCGTACGGAACAGTCACCATCATCGTGTTCCCGTCACCCGTCACCGCCGCTCCTTGGACCGCCCAACTGGCCGGAGTCAACAGCGTGGCTGTCGATTCGACCTGGTATCGCTTCTTGCCCACCGTCGGGAAACTCACATTCACGTTTGAGGCGACCTTCACCGCGCTCGAGACCTTGATCGTGCTGCTGGCCAAGAACGGATTCGTTCCAGCAACCCTCTCGTCCCTGTTCTTGATGCCGTCGCCGTCATCATCCTTGTCCAGCCACCCCACGTAGGGAGCTTGTTCATTATACCGGGCGTCCGAGACCCCGTACTTCAACTTCCAGATTTGATTGGTCACGTTGCCGTCGATCGGCACCGCTCGTGCCGGACTGCCGAGCCCGACCAGAATCAAAGCCGCACTGGCAAGAGCGGTGAGGAAACGACCAATTGGGAGCAGGCAGGGATGGCTCATACGCAGGGCGGTGGATGCTGTCATGGTGCGGAAGGGGGTTCGTTTCAGGTTACGATCGGCTGCGGGGATTGGAAAGAAACTATCGACCCGAGAAACTCGGGCGAATAATCACTTTCTGGGATTACGATTCTGAGTAAGACCGAATAAAACCTTCATGGCAAGCGGAAGTTTCGAAAATAACCAACAGTTTATCCGACCCACCCTCTCTGGCCCCCAGCGCGCGACGACCGGAGGGTGGACAACGGGCCGATGGATAGCCTCGAGGCCAGGACCTTCCCTTGGCGGAAATGGGTTCGTTTGGCAAAAATGTGAACGGCGGATCGCCACGTCACGAACTTCACGGGTGGGCGACGGGGCCGGATTGCCATTCTGCTTCGCAGGGGGAGTGCCGGCCCCTTCCGCCATTGCAAGCGCGACAGGGCATCCTGAATGACGTCCATCTCGAAGCTCCCGGTTTGAGTCCAGTGGATGTGAATCTTCATGGGTTCAGGAGCCGGTGCCGGAGACCTCCACCGAGAGCGGCGCGGGGATTGCCTCGCCCTTTCGCATCCGTTGCACCCGTTCGAGCTGCGCCATCGCCCGGTACATCTGCCGCTCCAGCTTTGTCTCGTAGCGCGCGATTTTTTCGAGTGTCTCCGCGGCTGGCAGCACCGCCGCAGCCTGCCGGGCGTGCTCCTCGTGTTCCTCCTCGTCCTCGCGG
>JBEBGK010000376.1:0-4593 GCA_040081515.1 Chthoniobacteraceae bacterium | reverse complement strand
TCGAGGAGACGCGCTCGAAATCGGTCGCGATGCCCGGGGTGATGAATCCGAGGCCCCACCATTTGCTGTCCGGACGGCTCCAGAAATAGGCGAGCTGGGCCTCGAGATTGTGGAGGTCCTGGCGTCCGAGCGCGAGGGGCCCGGAGAAGTCGAGCCGCGTGTAGTTGTAGCCGAGGGAAATGCCGAGCCGACCGTCGCCCAATTTCCATCCCGCGAGCGGGGCGATGAGGCGCAGTTCGAACATTTCGACTCCGCCGGCGAGGCCGTCGAAATCCTGCCGCCCGACCCACGTCGTATCGAGCATGTAGCCGGGCCGGCCGAAGCCGAACGCGGCGGGATCGATCAACTCGGCGGCGGTTGCCGAAGTGGCGCAGAGCGCAAGTGAAGCGAGGGCGAGTTGTGGAGCTGTTCGAGTCATTGGTACGCGACGGATACGATGCGAAGGCCGCGACGGACGCGAAGGAAATCTGGTGAATTCCTTGTTCACGGAATTGATGCCGACTGGCACCAAGAAATCCGGCTTCACTCCGCCGCAGGAAGCGGCATGCTCGGGACACCATGAAAGCATTCCTCTCGATCATCGCCACGCTCGCCCTCGCATCCCTCGCCCACGCCGCAAAGGACGGCTGGCTGGATGACTTCGAAAAAGCCAAGGCACAGGCCAAGGCGGAGAACAAAAAGATTCTGCTCGATTTCACCGGGTCGGACTGGTGCGGCTGGTGCAAGAAGCTGGACTCGGAGATTTTCAGCCAGCAGGAGTTCAAGGATTACGCCGCGAAGAAGCTCGTGCTGGTGGAGCTGGATTTTCCGAAGGGATTCCAACTGCCCGAGGCGACGAAAAAGCAGAACGAGGAGCTCGCGAAGAAGTTCAACATCCGCGGCTATCCGACCATCGTCGTGCTGAGCGTCTATGGCACGAAGCGCGGCGAACTCGGCTACGTCGAGGGCGGGCCGAAGTCATTCATCAAGGCGCTGGAAAAGGCGCGATAGTCCGGGGCGTTTCGCGCGTTCGATCCGCAGAGCCCCCGCATCGGCAGGCGACAGTCACTTGGGAATCGTGCGGATCCATGTGCCCCAGGGCTTGATCTCGCTGTAGCCGTCCTTGTTCCAGAGGCGGGCTTCCTTTTCGCTGACTTCGAGAAGGTGCCACCCGATGTCGCGGTCGAACGTGAACGTCTGGCAGACGGACTGATCCCGTGAGTCGCGGGTCGCGAAGGCGAGGACTGTTGCGTAGATGGGCGCGACGGTGCCCTTGTCATTCACACCCTGGCGGATGGCGAGGATGTTGATGCCGCGCCATTCCATGTGCTCGAGGATGCGGCGAGCCTCGGTGCGGCCGAGGGGCGGCGGTTCTTCGGCAAATGCGGGAGCGGTGAACAGCAGGACGACGGCGAGCAGTCTCGGGAGGGTTTTCATGACCAGCCTCTGACGGACGCCGCAGCGGCTTCATTCACCGAAACATCGGCGGACGCCGCGCCCGCCAATCAGCGTGCTGGCGATTACGCAAAGATGGGCTTCGCCACTTTCCCGTAAACGTCCGTGAGGCGGAAGTCGCGCCCGGCGTATTTGTAGGTGAGCTTCTCGTGGTCGAGGCCAAGCAGCGCGAGGACGGTCGCGTGGAGGTCGTGGACGTGCATGACGTCCTCGACGGCCTTGCCGCCGTGCTCGTCGGTCGCGCCATGGCTGAAGCCGCCGCGCACGCCGCCGCCGGCCATCCACATCGTGTAGCCCTTGGAGTTGTGGCCGCGTCCGTCGGGTTTGCCGTTGCCGGGGGTGCGGCCGAATTCACCGCCCCAGATCACGAGCGTGTCCTTGAGGAGACCGCGCTGTTTGAGGTCGGCGAGCAGGCCGGCGATGGGCTTGTCGGTTTGTGCGCAGTTGGCGGAGAGGCGGGACTTGAGGTTGTTGTGATGGTCCCATCCACCGTGGCCGACTTCGACGAAACGCACGCCGGCCTCGGAAAGGCGACGCGCCATGAGGCACTGCTTGCCGAAGGAATCGGTGACGCCTTCGCCGATGCCGTAGCTCTTGAGCGTCTCATTGGACTCCGTCGCCGTGTCGAGCACCCGCGGGAGTTCCGTCTGCATTTTGAAGCCGAGTTCGTAGGACTGGATGACGCCCTCGATGTCCGCATTCGATCCGGAGCCGAGAAGGTCGCGGTTCATCGCCTGCACGAGGTCGAGCTGCTTGCGCTGGAGCGCGGCGGGCAGCTCGGGATTGCGGATGTCGCTGATGCTGGAATTGCTGCCGCTCTCCTTTTGCGCACCGATGCGCGTGCCCTGAAAGACGGCGGGCAGGAATGCGCTGCCGTAGTTTTGCGAGCCGAACTGAATCGGCGGGCTGACGGTGACGAAGCCGGGGAGGTTTTCATTTTCCGAGCCGAGACCGTAGAGTGTCCACGAGCCGAGGCTGGGGCGGACGAATTGGGTGCTGCCGGTGTGCAACTGCACGAAGGCCTGCGGATGATTCGGGATGTCGGTCGTCATGCCGCGCAACAGGCAGAGGTCGTCGGCGTGCTGGGCGACATTTGGGAATGCATCGGAGATCCACAGCCCGCTCTGGCCGCGTTGCTCGAAGTTGAACGGCGATGCGAAGAGCTTGCCTTTGTCGCCGGGTTTGCCGTCGTCCTGCGCGAGCGCGGGCTTGTAGTCAAAGGTGTCGAGGTGCGACGGGCCGCCCTGCATGCAGAGGAAGATGACGCGCTTCGCTCGGGGTGCGAAATGCGGCGCGCGCACGGCGAGCGAGGATGCGCCCTGTGCTGCGGTGGCGTGTCCGGCGAGACCCTGGAGCGCGAGCCAGCCGAAGCCGGCCGAGACGGTCTTGAGCAGGTCGCGGCGCGTGAGCGGCATGGGCATCACGTTGTTGCACTGATTGGGATGGTTGTTGTTCATGGCGGTGGATTAGCGGAGGTAACGGAATTCGGCGGAGGCGAAGAGCGCCTGGCAGTAGGTGGACCACGCGACGAGCGAGGCGTCCTCCTTGCTGCCATTCTTGAGCGGCATGAGGTCTTTCGCCTCGCTCAGGAGATATTGGTCGGCGCGCTTGCGTTCCGTCTCCGTCGCGGGGCGGGAAAGGGCGAGCTGGTAGGCGAGGTTGAGACGCGCGGGGTAGTCGAGCGGCGTGGCGAGGATCCGTTTCGCCATGGCGGTGGATTGGGCGCGCACGAAGTCGTTGTTCATCATGAACAGCGCCTGCGAGGGGACATTCGTCACATCGCGGGAGGCGACGACGAGGCTCGGCTCCGCGAAGTCGAAGACGTCGAGCATGCCGGGGACGAAATCCCGCACGACGGGCATGTAAATGCTGCGCTTGGTGGATTCGTAGTCGGAGAAGACTTCCGGGCGGATTCCCTTGCCGATGTATCCATCGCCGATCGCCGATACCACGGAGCCGGATGACGGAGTCGTGTCGAGTTGCCCGCTGGCGGCGAGCATGGCGTCGCGGATCGCCTCGGCATCGAGACGGCGCTGCGGCATGCGCCAGAGCAGGCGGTTGTCGGCGTCCTTTTCGTTGGCGTAGGAATCGTGTGCGCCCGAGAGCTGGTAGGTGTGGCTCAGTACGAGCGAGCGGATGAGTTTCTTCGTGCTCCAGCCGTCCTTCATGAACTGGACCGCCAGCGTGTCGAGCAACTCGGGATGGCTGGGCTTCTCGCCGGTCGCACCAAAATTATCCGCGCTGCGCACGAGTCCCTGGCCGAAGAGATGCAGCCAGATGCGATTCACCGCGACGCGGGCGGTCAGCGGGTTCGACGGATTGGTGAGCCAGTCGGCCAGTTCGAGGCGGCCACTGCTTTTCTCGGGAATGGTGGGCGGCTGGCCGTTTGTCAGCACGGTGATGAATCCGCGCGGGACGGTTTCCGTCGGCTGATCGATTTCGCCGCGGACGAGCAGGCGCGTATTCGTCGGCTGGCCTTCCTGCACGCCCATGCAGTATTCCTGTCCGGGCGGGCCGGCCTGCGGTTTCGGAGCGGCGTAGCCTTTGCCCTTCTTTTTTTTGGCCGCCTGCGCGGCAAACTTTGCAGCCTTCGAGTTCGCCGGAGGTGGCGTTGTGGTCGTCGCTGCCGGCGAGGCCGTTCCGTAGCGTTGCTTGAGTCGTTCAAGTGCCTGGGCTTTCTGTTCCGGCGACATTTGCGCGATGCGCGCGGCGACCTGCGGATTCGACGCGGCGAGGCGGTCGAGGATGGCGTTCGGCAGTTTCGCAGGCGCGGGTGCCGGTGCCGGTGCCGCCGCAGTGGGCGCGGTTTCAGCCGGAGGTTTTGCCGTTCCCGCGAGGGGCAGCAGATCCGTTCCATTGCGATTCTTCCCACCGCCCGCGGCGGTGCCGAAGAATGTCTCGGTGCTGCGGAAAATCCCGGCCAGCGCGTAGTACTCCTTTTGCGGGATGGGATCGAATTTGTGATCGTGGCAACGGGCGCAGGCGACGGTGACGCCGGTGACGGCGCGCGTGGTCGCATCGATCTGCTCGTCCACCACGTCGAGGAGGAACTGCGAGCGGTTTTTTTCGTTCAGGCCCTTCGGCCCGAGCGCGAGGAAGCCGGTGGCGATCAGATTGCGATTGCGCTCCGCGTCGCTCGAATGCGGCAGGAGATCGCCC
>JBEBGK010000375.1:0-4595 GCA_040081515.1 Chthoniobacteraceae bacterium | reverse complement strand
AAGCTGGAGGGCAATGGCGCTGTTGAAACGCAGCGGCTCTCCGTGCGCGCCGCGCCGCCGCCGCGGCCCATCTCCTACATCGCGGACTTCGGCGACGACTTGATTGACCTTTTCATGGATCGCAAGACAGGGCGCTGGAGGCCGCTGGAGAAAGGCGCGTTCGACCAATACTTCCGCCGCTTGCAGGCGCACGGCGTCGGTCGGCTCATCGTCTGGCAGAGTCCGTTTCCCTACATGGCGGATGCGAAGAATTATTCGGAGGAGGACTGGCAGCGCTACGAGTCACAGGCGCGGGCGTTCATCGAGAGCCGCGAGTTGGATTCGATTTTGGAAAAGCGCGGCGGGTATTCGTCCTTGGAGTGGCTGCGCGGATTGATGGCGCTGCGACTGACACCGCAGTTCGGCGGCCTGCTCACCCGCAGTGCTGCCGAGCACGGCATGAAGCTCACCGCAAGTTTCCGCCCGTTCGAGATGGCGCTGGACAAATACTACGCCGTGCCCGCCTTCGACGAATGCGGCGCGTTCCTCTGGAACTTTCACCCGTTTGCATCACCGGCGGTTGACTATCATGCTGCCGAAGTCGGCTTCGCGCATTACCGCACCGTGCTCGCGGCGATGGGCCGGGCCGACGCAGGCCGGTTGCACAGCATTGAGATCAAAGGTGTGACTGATGCCGCCGCGTTCGTCCGGCGTTTCACCGCACAGCACGACAACCTGCGCCTCGTCGCAGCGCCGTTCCCGCCGTTGCAGGAGGATTCGTTCGTGCTCGAGCGCGGGAGGGACGCGCGTTTCGAATTGCGACCGTTCCGCGAGATTCAAACGCAGGCCGAGGCGCATTGCAGCGAACTGCGAAACGTGAAGGTCGAGCACGACGGCCACGGCACGGTGCGAATCACGGACATCGAAATGCCGGACGACTGCCGATATCTGGTTCTGTCGAACCCTTCCGCCGCCGAAGCGTCGCTGGATGCTCCCGCCGAGTTGCCCGCGACCTTGTTTGCCCAGGCTGGCAATCAACTCGGACGCGCGAATGTCTATTGGGTGACGCCTGATGATGCCGCTGGCAAAAAGTCCCGCGTCGCGGCCATCACTGCCGAGGGCGATTTCTGGCCCGTCTTCGCCGCTGTCGAAGCCAGCACGGACAGCGCGCACCGCGGCCCGCCGTGCCGGAGTCTAAAACGCGAACAACTCGTCATTGACCTCGGTGAACCGTGGTCGGTCGAGATGGTGGATTTCAACCAGCCCGCTGCACGGCGTAATACCGTCAATGAGCTGCGCACGATCCTGAGCCACCCGCCGTTCGACGAGATTTTCATCAACACCCGCTCGCATACCTCGCTCGCCGCCACGCTGGCCGATGGCAAAGATGGCGTGAAGCCGCTCCCGCAGTATCGGGACGCGAAGCAGCCCTACGTTCACCTCGGCCTCGACCGCGCCTACGCACCGCGTGGCGCGGCCAACGACCCACGACTCCGCAGCCTCTCCAATGACCGTGCAGGCATCGGGCGCGTTACCACCTGGCAACCGGGCGAATGGGACGACACCTGCCAGTCGGCGGACTCGCCGTTCGTGTGGCGTTACGCGCGCAATCGCGGCGTGGCCGACGGCGTGCGCCAGTTGCTCGAAGATTTGGAGAAGGCATTTCCAAAGACCCGCATCCGTGCCGTGATTCCCGAACGCGCCGCCGCCGAGGCCAGCGTGCAGGCCGCACTGGAGAAGATGCCGAAGCCGGGCGGTGGTGTTTACGGGCGCGACTACTACCGGCAGCTCTGGGCCTCGATCAATCACATCCCCGCCATCGGCGAAGGCATGGCGATGCTCGACCTGCACGGCCTGCGGGTGGAGCCGGTGTTCGGCGGCATCCGCCATCTGCCCGATCTCGGGCCGTTCGATTTGTTCGTCCGCGAAGTCATCGCCGACATGGGGGACAACCACGGCTCATCGTTCCGTGGCCCACGCAGTTTTTTCTATGAGGGCCACGAGACGCTGCGCGCGACGGACGCCGCCGCCGCGCGCCGTGGACGCGAGGAACGCATCTCCCACCTGCTCGACCAACGCGGCGAGATCCACGAAGTCATCCTCTACGAAGCCGCCGCATGGCTCGCTCTCCCGCTCGATGATCCCGACCTGTGCGGCCACAGCTTTCTGGATCGCTCCAAAAAACCCGCGCCCGCGAAGACGTCACCGTGAAAACAAATCCAACGCCGCTCATTTCACGTCGCCACTTCATTCAAGCAGCGGGCAGTCTCTCTGCGGGAGCGCTGATCGGTTGTTCCAATAAGGATGCAACCATCTCCAACCTGCTCGTCACTGATTTCGGTCATTCCTATATTCGCTGGACGCTGGACACCCTGATCAAGCCCCCCAAGACAGTATCGCGCCCGCTGCCGATGACGTTGAATCGCGTCCGCATGCCCATCGAGGCCACCGCAACACTGACCCACCAGGCCACCGGCGAGCAGGTGCGCTATGTGTTAGGCGCAGAGTGTCGCACCGAGCAGGTCTGGGTGAAGCGTGACATATGGCACGACCCCAATGCCAGCATGTGCATGATCGCAGGCGAGAAGCATTGCCTCATTGAGAAACACTGGGCTCGCGCGGATTTTGAGGCGACGCTGTTTCCACCCAAACTGGGTGCGCAGCCCGAACGCCAGCTCATTGATCCGCACGAGGCATTCGCGGATTTTTCCGTGGATGTGGCGCAGGTTCGCGCTGTTGAACTCAATGGCACTGACGCGATCATGGGCGCTCTAGCCGGCAGGGGCACTGTCATCGCCCGCACTGAATACGCCGCGGCTGGATACGCGATCACGCTGGAGTATCCGGTCAAGACCAGCAACTACAGCGAGCGCGAGCGTTACTATCAGGTCGATACGGGGCCGATTCTGTTTCCCGGAGTGGCCGGGATCGAGAGCAAGGACACCCCTCCGATCATGGCTTGCAGGCTGGCGTATGTCGCGCACAACGACCCGCGTTGGACGGAGTTTCTGGTGTGTGTGCCCACGCCTGTGACGGACAACCTCAAGGTGCATCATTACTCGCAAAGCGTGCGTCTTGAAGACGTGCGCAACCGCATGTTCAGCGTTGCTTGAAGGCGCGCATCGCACTGAGGCGACGCCTGGCAAATAATTGAAGCGTGGCATGCCATCTTCCACTGACAGTCACGAAGCCCATGAATACGCCGAGCGCATTCGAGATCGGTTGCCGCGTCGGCTGCAAGAGCTGCGTGAGGCGGAGCGCCTGAGCATGTATGCCCTGTGGCAAAAATGCGGTGTGTCGCGGGATACCATCAGCCGCATCGAAGGCGGAGAAACCATTCCCGGTGTGCATGTGCTGGCGCGGCTGGCCTGGGGTGTGGAGAAGACCATCACGGACTTTTTTGGCGGCATGGAGGATGAGTAGATTCGATTGGCAATCGAATCGGTTTGGGAGGGACTTCGGTTGCCAACCGAAGCTACGGCAGGCGGCGTCCTGAATGTCGGACTAACGGCCCTCGCGGGGGCTGTGCTCTTATCTCGGCCATTCCACCCGACGTCCGCGATGAACCCATTCTCCTGCCCAAATCGCCCCATTTTTCTTCCAGGGACCGCTTTCCTGCCCGGAATGACGCTTTTCCCCAGGAAAACAGCCGCCCCATTTCGTCCGGGGTGCTCCATGAACGCCTCGGGGTGGCTGCTCCGCCGCTCGGGGTGGCCCATGAGCGGCGCGGGGTGCTCCACGGCCCGCTCATGGACGCAGGTCCGCCAGCCGGGGTGCTCCATCTCCGGCGCGGGGTGGCCCATCCGCCGCTCGGGGCGGCTCCCCATTTCCCGGAGGGAACACCCCGGCGCATTCATGGAAGACCCCGCCGCAAGCATGGCTCACCCCGGCTGCGCCAGTGAATACCCCGCCGCAGCGAATGGGCACCCCAAACTGAGCATCACCCAAACCCAATCCGCGAAGCCATGAACTGGGACCAATCCACCTGGGACAGCGGCTTCTATGACCAACAAACGCCATCCGAATACTTTCAACCTCAACCCAAACCTAAATCCAAAATGAAACGCACCAACTATTACCCCAGCCGGATCGGCGACCAAGTGAACTGGCTCGACAACTACACCGTGAAACTCCCCATTCACGGCCCCACCCTCGGCGTGAGCGCTGGCGACATCACCGCCAGCGTGAACGACGCGAAATATGCCAACTACGTCCTCGGCACCTGGCTCAGTGCCGTGCGAAACTTCTCTCCATCGACAACGGATGCCGTCGATGACGTGCTCACCGGCGCAGGCACCGTGGCGATGGTGCTGCCCACCTTCACCGCGCCCGCGCTGCCTGCCGGAGTCACCGCCGCGCTGCCCGGCACGCTGACGCGCATCTTTGCGCTCATCGCCAAGATGAAACTCGCCTCCGCCATGACGGAGGCAATCGCCACCGATCTAGGCATCGTCGGCTCCGAGGCAACCGAGAAAGCCGTGCCGAAGTTCATCACCGAGATGCTGCAAGGCTCAGGTTGCCAATGCGTGAAGCACACCTTCTACAAATACAACCACATGGGCGTGTATATCGAAGGCCGTCGCGGCACCGGAGCCTGGGAGTTCCTCGCCATCGAC
>JBEBGK010000374.1:0-4607 GCA_040081515.1 Chthoniobacteraceae bacterium | reverse complement strand
TGATGACCGCCTACGGTGGTGTGGATGCCGCCGTCGAGGCCATGAAACGCGGCGCGTACGACTTCGTCACCAAGCCGCTGAACATCGACCGCCTGGAAATCCTCATCCGGCGCGCGTTGCGCTCCCGGCAGGTGGAAAAGGAGGTCGTCGAGCTCAAGCAGAAGGTCGAAACCCGCTACGGCTTGGAACGGCTCATCGGGCATTCGCCGCCGATGGAAGAAATCTTCGACACCATCCGGCAGGTCGCCCCGAGCCGCGCGACGGTGCTCATCACCGGGGAGAGCGGCACCGGCAAGGAACTCGTCGCGCAAGCCATCCACGCGCTGAGCGACCGGCCGAAGGAAAAATTGTACGCGGTCCACATGGCCGCATTCAGCGCGCAGTTGCTCGAGAGCGAGCTCTTCGGCCACGAAAAGGGCGCATTCACCGGCGCGCTGGAACGGCGCATCGGCCGCTTCGAGCAGGCGAATGGTGGCACGCTCTTCCTCGACGAAATCGGGGAGATCGACAGGAACACCCAGGTGAAACTGCTCCGCGTCCTCGGCGAGGAACGCAGCTTCGAGCGCGTCGGCGGGAACGCCCCGATCAAGGTGGACGTCCGCCTCGTCGCCGCGACGAATCGCGATCTGGAAAAGATGGTCGGTGCAGGTGAGTTCCGGGACGATCTCTACTTCCGCCTGAGCGTCGTCCGCATTCACATGCCCCCGCTCCGCGAGCGGCGCGAGGACATCCCGCTGATCACCCACCATTTCCTGAAGGTCGCCGCGGAGGAAAACGGCAAGCCCTTCCGCGAACTCACCGCCGATGCGTTGCAGTCGCTCGAACGCTACGCGTGGCCCGGGAACATCCGCGAACTCCGCGCGGCGATCGAACGCGCAGTGGTCATGTCCGGCGGCCCGAAGATCACGCTCCGCGATCTGCCTCCCACCGTCCGCGAGGGCGCGGCCGCGATCCAGACCGCCGTCCCCGGCGTGAAAATGCCCGCCCTCACCCGCGGCAGCCATTTGAACTTGCAGGACACGGAACACCGGCTGATTGTCCGCGCCCTCGAAGAATCCGGGGATAACGTGACAAAGGCCGCGCGCACTCTTGGGATCAGCCGTCGCACCCTGCATCGTCGATTGAAGGAGATGCGGGAGCAGGAACGCGCATCCGCGGCACCCGCCCCGGCCGAGAACCCACCGCCACATGGCGTCTGAAATCAAAGCACAGGAACTGGTCCACACGCTCGAGCACGGCCGTGGACGGTGGTGGATCGCATTCCTGCTCATCGTCGCGTTCGCCGCCTTCCAGACCGTCGCGCAAATCTTCATCAATCCGATGAACCGCCAGGGCGGCCAGCTCGCGATCTTTGTCGGCCTCTCGCATCCGAAAGGCATGGAGCAGGCCGTCATCGCCCGCGAACTTGCGCGCGGCCAGGGCTTCTCGACGACGGTCATCAAGCCAGCGGCGATCGACCTGGTGGAAAGGAACAAAGGCGAGGGCGCATTCACCGCATTCCTCGACCCGAACGGAGTCACCCGCGGCTCGATCCCCGACTACTATCACGCGCCGCTGAATCCGTGGGTCAACTCCCTCGCCCTCCGCGTCGTCGCGGGGATCAGCGACGCATTCAACGTGCGCGTCGATGCAAAGGGCCGGAACGATTTCTGGTCGCTCCGTACGGGCGAATACGTGCATCCCGCCGACCGGACCATCGCCGCCATCAGCGCCCTGTTCTTCCTCGTGGCCGTCGGCCTGACGTTTCTCACCACGCGCCGGCTTTTCGACGAACGGCTCGCCACGGTCGTCGTTCTGCTGATGCTCTTCTGCAATCAGTTCTGGAATTTCACTTCGACGGGCCTGCCGCAGATGCTGATGCTCTTCCTGTTCAGCGCCGCGATCGACCTGATGACCCGCGCGCTCGCCGCCCGCGGCAACAATAGGCCTTCCTGGCCGTGGCACGCCGGGGTTGGTCTCTGCTTCGGCCTCCTGGCGCTGGCCCATCCGCTCACCGCATTCATGTTTGCCGGCGCCCTCGCCTTCGCCGCCGTAGCCTTCCGGCCTTTCGGGCGGGCTGCTGCTGTGATGCTCGTCGTCTTCCTCGCATGCATCAGTCCGTGGCTGGTCCGAAACCATCAGGTCTGCGGGTCCGCATTCGGCCTCGGGGCGAGAACCGTGACGGTCGGCCTCCGCGGATCCGAATCGCAGATCATGCGCACCCTCGCGAAGCCCGACGAGGACGTCCCGCCCACGCATTTCCGAATCAAGATTCAGGGCCAGTTGCTCCTGCAACTCGACAAGCTCTACGGGCACCTGGGCAAGGTCGTCGCCGCGCCGATTTTCTTCCTCTCCCTCCTCCACGCATTCCGGAGACGCGAGACGCGCAGCCTGCGATGGGGACTCCTCGCGATGCTGCTCTCGGGCATTTTCGGCATGGCTGTCTTCGGCCTCGTGGATACGGAACTGCAGGCGGACCTTCAGTCCAACGACCTCTACCCGCTCTTCATCCCGATGCTGTCCGCCTACGGGCTCGGCTTGCTCCTCGTCATGTGGAGCCGCGTGCAATTCATGGGCCGCGAGCTGGCGCGCATCCAGCAGGCAAACGTCGCCTTCCACAGCCTCGTCGTCTTCATCAGCGCCTTCCCCCTGCTGAGCACCTACACCGACCCGCCGCGAACCCCTTTCGTCTGGCCGCCCTACTGCCCGCCCGTTCTGAAGGATCTCGCGGATTGGTATCGCAAAGATGACATCATCTGCTCCGACATGCCGTGGGCCGTCGCGTGGTACGCCGATCGCAAGAGCCTCTGGCTCCCGCTCACGATCTCCGATTTCGGCGACCTCAGCGACTTCCGTTTCTTCGGAAAAATCACCGGCCTCCTCGTCACACCGATGACCGGCTTCCGCGGCATGCTCAGCGAAGTCAGCACCGGCGAATTCAAGGACTGGCGCGCCTTCATCATGCGCGACCCCCGCGCCGCCGCAAATTTCCCCCTCAAGGTCGCCAGACCCATGTTCCTCATGGGTGCCGCGCACTACCTGCTCTTCGCCGACCGCGACCGGTGGACCGAGCGGAACAACTGACCGCTCGGCGACCGACCCCGACGGATTCCCCGGCTCCGTTGGCTCCCGATCCACCACCGGCGACAGAGCCGGTACTCGCCCCGGTCGATTCAGCGCTCATCCGGACAGATGGAGTCCTCCGTTCGCGAAACGACACTGAATCCGGACGGACTCGATCATCCGCGCGATAAAGTCGGTTACTTCAGCATTTCATTCAGCCACGCATAAGCGGCTTGGCGTTCGGCTTCGGGAAAATCGTGGGGCGCATCCGGCGTGACGAGCGTGAGTCGGGAGCGCGCGTCGAAGAGCGCATAGACATCCCCCGCCTTCGCGAACGCCTTGCGCACGCCGCCGATGTCGAAGTTGCTGTCCTTCACCGGTGAGTTCGAGAAAAAGGCGCGCGGTGCGAGCGCGCCGAGGATTTCGTAAAAGTCGAAGGGGATCTTGTCGGCGTTGTTTTCATACACATCGCGGATGCGCGGCATGTAGCGATCGCTCGTCCAGCCGGCGACCTTGCCGCCGTAGTAGTCGTGGAAGGGCGTGAAGCCGCAGCTTGAGACCACAGCCTTCAGTCTGTCGTCGAACACGGCGGTGAAGAGCGCATTGTGCCCGCCGAGCGAGTGGCCGATGACGCCGATACGATCCTTGTTCACCTGCGGCAGCGTTTCGAGCAGGTCCACGGCGCGCATGTTGTTCCAGATGGCTTTCATCGAGCCGCTGAGACGATGGGCTCCCTGTTTTTTGAAGTCATACGGGTATTCGCCGAACGATGGATAATCCGGCACGAGGCAGACGTAGCCGCGCTCGGCGAGTTCATGCGCATAATGCAGTGACTTCGATCCCCCCAGCCCCGCAGGTTCGTCCTTTCCTATACCGGTGGTCTGGTGCAGGCACAGCATCGCGGGCGCTTTGCCAGTTGCAGGCAGTTCATTCGGGATGAGCAGCCACGCGGGCACGCGGTCGCCGACTTCGGGGGTGTAACGGATTTTGCGGCGCAGATACTTGGGCGCTTTTTCTTCGGAGACGACTTCGACATCCAGCGGAGCCCAGCGTGCGGTGTCGTGCAGTGGCCCCATGACCTGCTGCATGTTGGCTTTGATGTGCGCGACGCGCTGGGCCCATTCTTCAGGCGTTTTGACCGGGCGCTCGGCCCCCTTCGCATCACGCACGACGAGGAGGTTGGAATGATCGGGATACGCGACCACCGACGGCAAAGGCTGTGCCTGGGCTGTTGCGGCGAGGAACTGCTTTGGCATGACCGCATGCACCGCGCTCATGATGCGCTCTTCGACATCGGGCGCGAACTTCGTGGGTCGATCGTAATAGGTCATCGCGCCCGCCCCCTCATAGCCGCCTTCGTCCAGGACCCGGCGCGATGGCACATAACACGGCACGTCATTCGCGTAGCCGTTCACCCACATTCGGGAGCGATCAAACTCGCGCTTGATGCGCAGCGAGTAGTCCACGGTGATTTCACCCGGCAGGAAGACCATCGCCATGTCATCGCCAAAGCTCCAGCGCTGCACGAGGTAAGGCAGATGCGTGGGAATCGCTTCGTTGCGGTC
>JBEBGK010000373.1:0-4612 GCA_040081515.1 Chthoniobacteraceae bacterium | reverse complement strand
TCTTCCACGCCACGTTCTCGGTCTCGCTCCAATTCAAAGGGACCTCGGCCTCCCTGGAATGGCCTTGATGGTCGGGTCCGCGGAACTGGGGCCAGTTCCCGGCGGCGAACAGCGAGGAGGTGAGGAGGGCGGCGGCGAGGATGAGCGGCTTGGAGGTCATGACAGCCGCGAATAAAAAGCACCCGAGGCCGGTTGACCAGCCGCACTTTGACACGCGGCTACGCTGTCTTCTTCCGGCCGAGCAGCTTTCCGATGCCGGCGACGAGTGCCACCGCGCCGATGATGAACACCTTTGCAAATTTCGCCACGAACAGGGCGGCCACCTTGAAGAAGCCCGCCTTCGCGAGCACGCCGCCGGCGATCAGGCCCGCGATTCCGTACGCGGCGACCTTGTCCGTCCCGGGCTTGAAGTCGGCATACCGGTTGCCATCGGTGAAATCGATCATGCCCAGGATCGCCGGGGCTTTCGCCTCGATCTCCTGCAATTGCGGCACGGCGGCCAGGATGCTCACTTCAAAGAATCCGCTGCGGCCGAGGACGCGGATGTCGTAGTTGAGCTGCTGCACCGGCCCATCCACGGCGTAGGCCTTGGCCCAATAGAGTTTGTGATTCTGCCGGTCGTAGTGCGGCGCCGTGGCCCAGCCCGCGAGTTCCATTTTCCCAAACCCCCGGCGGACGCGTTCCTTGCTCGACTCGGCACTCTGCTCCTTGAGGTCCTGGAGCATCTTGTTGAAGTCGATCGACTCGAAGTCGCTGTCCTTCACGTATCCCTCGTCCTTCCAATTGAGCACGGCGGCCCACCCGTCCGAGTCGAGAAAGTTAATCCCCTTCGGAACGATCATGCCGTCCGTGCTCCCCACCTCGGGCGGATTCCCCCAGATGTCCACCAGCACCTTGCGGGCGCTCGCGGGGTCCATGTAGCGGAAATCGTCGGTCAGCTTGATCTTCGCCTTGCCGCCGAGCAACGAGACTTCGCCCGACTGATATTGCAGTTCGCCGATGGTCTTCATCACGCGCTGGAGGCCGGCGATCTGCTCCGGGGTGGGCTTTTTGTCGTCGGCATGGACAAATCCGATGGCGGCGCAGAGGAGGACGATGGTGAGGCGGATGAGTTTCATGACTGGGCTGTGAGCGGGCGATTTACCAAATGGAGACGGGCTCTTGAAGCAGTATTCCTGCCACGAATGGTTCACCGGTAGTGCGAATGACCGAAGTAAAGGAGGTTCACCCCGGTGGTCAGAATCGGGATAAAGACCACGCCAAAGCCCTTGTAGGCCACGATGAATCCAAACAGTTGCGCCATCGGGCTCCACGTGAACCGCTGCCATGATTCCGCGGCCCGGGCATTGAGGAAAAACAACGGGATGCTGGCGCCGTCGAACGGGGGGAGCGGGATCAGGTTGAAGGCCATCAACAGCAGATTCAGCGAGAACACGACACCGAGGAACATCGCCGCAAATTGTGCGGGCCCGCCGTCCGCCATCGGCGCCACGATGTCCGCAAACGTGAAGCGCTCCGGCGCCTTGAACCATCCTGCCGCCAGCCCGATCCGGATGGCGACGCCCGCGGCGATCACGAGCAGCAGATTGGCGGCCGGCCCCGCGAGCGCCATCCACGCGGCATGCCGCGGCTTCCGCAACGCCCACTCCGGATCGTAGGGCGCGCTCGCCCATCCCATCATCCACGTCGTTCCCCTCGCGGCGTTCATCAGAAAGGTGAGGATGGGGAAAAGCACCATCCCGATCGGCTCGCGGCGGATGTGCGGCACGGGGTCGAGCGACACCTGTCCGCCGCGGTAGGCGGTGTCATCGCCGAGCTTCAATGCCGCCCATGCATGCGCCGCCTCGTGGCACACGGTGGAGTAGAGAAAGACGAAATACCAAAGCAGACCGGCGGCGAAATCGATGGGCGGCATCGCGCATTCCGTATCGCACTCCATTGCCGGCTGGCGAGCGTGTGTTTCTTAGCCCCGCCATCGCGCTCCGTTTCCTCAGGCCCCGCTTGACTTGCCGTGGCGCGTTCCTAGCCTCGCAATCATTCCCACACATCCACACGTGAAGTCTCCACTCCTGTCCCGAATCCTCATTTTGATCGCGACCGCCGCGACCGGGCTCTCCCGTGCGGCCGAGACCCAGGTGCTCGACGGCGTCGCGGCCGTGGTCAACAATGAGGTCATTACCTTCACGCAGGTCCGCGAACTGACTGCCGCACTGGAGAATTCGCTCCGGTCGAGCTACTCGGGTGATGCGCTGACGGAGAAGATCAAGGAAGTGCGCCTGCGCGCCGTGAATGATCTCGTGGAGCGGCAGCTCATCATCCAGGAGTTCCAGAAGATGAAAGGGGAGATCCCGCCCTACGCCGTGGACAACAGCCTGAATTCCATCATCCGCGAGCAGTTCGGCGGCGACCGATCCGCGTTCCTGCGCACCATCGCCGCGCAGGGCCTCACGATCGATCGCATCCGCCAGATGGAGCAGGAGAAGATCATCGTCCAGGCGATGCGCTCGCGGCAGATCAAGGAGGAGCCCATCATCCCGCCGGGCCGCATCGAATCCTACTACCGGGAGCACCGCCAGGAATGGACGGTGAACGACGAGGTGAAATTGCGGATGATCAAAATCGTCCCCGGCGACGAGCCCGACAAGAAGCGCAAGATGATCGAGGAGATCCGCGGCAAGATCGTCCGCGGGGCGGATTTCGCGGGACTGGCGCGCGTCTATTCGGAGGACTCGACCCAGGATCGCGGCGGCGACTGGGGCTGGGTGAAGCACGGGGATCTGAATCCCGAGATGGAGCGGATTGTTTTCACTCTTCCCACGGGCAAGGTGAGCGAGGTGCTGGAATTGAACGCCACCTATTACCTCCTGCTTGCCGAGGAGAAAAAAGGAGGCGTGACCAAGCCGCTCAAGGAAGTGCGGGGTGAGATCGAGCAGCGCCTCCTCCAGATCGAGCGGCAGAAGCAGCAGCAGGGCTGGCTCGAACGCCTGAGGAAAAAGGCATACGTGAAAGTGTACTGACGCTCCCGCCCCGCGAGGATGGAGCTTCAGCGTCACAAGGGCCGGCGCGCGGTGCGCGGCCACACCGTCCGGGCATGACCGCCGCCCTCGCAAAGTATCTCCGCGTGTTCAACGTCGGTGCGCAGAACACCTTCGTTTACCGATGGAACTTCATGCTCCGCTCCGTGTTCGGGATCGTGCCGCTGATCGCCACGATCTTCCTCTGGCGCGCGATGTTCGCGTCGAAAGCCGACGGCCTTTTGAGCGGCTACGACTACAGCCAGTTGATCCTCTACTTCGCGATGACCGTCCTCGTGGAGAACCTCGTCACCCCCACCGACGACGAATGGCAGATCGCCGGCGAGATCCGCGACGGCAAGATGAGCTTCCTGCTGCTGAAGCCGATCAACTACCTCGCCTACCGCTTCACGCTCTTCGCGAGCTACCGGCTGATCTACACGGCCATCCTGCTGCCCGGCATCGCGGTGATCTTCTTTTTCCTCCGCACGCACATCACCTTCCCCACCGGCGCGCTCACCTGGCTGGCGTTTGCGACGAGCACGTTCATGGCGGCGCTCCTCCAGTTTTTCCTCGCCTACATGATCGCGATGCTTGCCTTCTGGATCCTCGAGATCTCCACCGTGGTGTTCATCGTTTTCTCACTCGAGTATTTCCTCAGCGGCCAGGTGTTCCCGCTCGACATGCTTCCAGCGTGGCTCTCGGGCTTCGTGAAATGGGGGCCGTTCGCGTACGAGCTCTATTTTCCGGTGCAGATCTTCATGGAGCGGATCCGGGGCGAAGCCCTGCTCACCGGCCTGGCGATCCAGGCGGGCTGGGTCGCCATCGCATGGCTGTCCGCCGTGGGACTCTGGCGGCGGGGCATCAAACGCTACCAGGCCGTCGGCGGCTGAGCCACACGCGATGAACCGCTATCTTTCCATCTACCGCCTCACCGCGCGCAACTCGCTGATCCGCGAGATGAACTTCAAGGTGAACTTCCTGCTCTGGATGCTCGTCGAGCTTCTGTGGTTCTTCGGCCAGCTCGCATTCATCGAGGTGCTCTACGGCCAGGTGGATGCAATCGCGGGCTGGTCCAAGTGGCAGCTCGTCACGCTCGTCGGCGTGCATCAGATCATCGCCCAGCTCTTCCAGGCTCTCTTCTACGTCAATCTCGCCAACCTTCCCGACCTCGTCCGCACGGGCCGCCTCGACCTGATGCTCACGCTGCCCGTTGACGCACAGTTCGCGGTGAGCACGCGGCAGGTCAGCTTCGACTGCCTCGTCAATGCACTCGTCGGCGTCGGGATCGTCGTCTTCGCGATGGCAAAGCTGGGCATCGTGCCGGGATTCACGCAGCTCGCGCTGTTCGCCGCGGCGGTGCCGCTCGGCATCGCCGTGCATTACGCGGTCATGCTCTCACTTTCCTCCATGAGCTTCTGGATCATCCGCGCACAGAGCTTCATCCACGGCTACTTCAATCTGTTCCACATCGGCCGGTATCCCGAGGCCGTGTTTCGCGGCGTCTTCCGGTTCATCTTCACGTGGCTGGTGCCGATCATCCTGGTTTCCAATGTCCCGGCGGCGGTGCTGGCCCGCCCGTTCGAGAATCCGTGGAC
>JBEBGK010000372.1:0-4613 GCA_040081515.1 Chthoniobacteraceae bacterium | reverse complement strand
CAGTAGATCCATGGCGCGACGGAGCCGCGCGTGGAGCGCGGTCAGTTCTGCGTCGGCGGCGATTTGTGTTTGCAGCGCCGCGGCTTCGTCGGGCGACAACTCGCCCATGAGCAGCGCGGTGATGCGGATTTCGATTTCCTCGCGTGGCGTCCGTGGTGATTCCGGATTCATCGTTTGCCTCCTGTCTGTGGTGAAATGGATCTCGGCTTCATCGCGCGACCTCCGTTTTCTCGAGTTCGAGCGCCATGGACTTCAGCGCGTGATGCAAAATGTAGCCCACATTTCCCACCGTGAGCCCGGTGCGCTCCGCGATCTCCTTGTACGAAAGATCCTCCTCGAACCTCAGCCGGATCAGTTCGCGGCTGCGTTCATCGAGCGTCTCCAGCACCAGCCGCACGAGGCCGATGCCTTCCCACCGCGCGATCTGCTCATCGGGCATCGGCTGCGAATCCGCGGTGTCATTGGCCGGCGCATCGTCCGGCTTGCGGTCATCCACGAGGACGATCCGATTCGCGCGACGCTGGTGGTCCACGGCGAGATTATGCACCGCGCGGTAGAGCCACGGCTGCGGCGTGCGGACTTGGTGGAATTGCGAGTGGAGTTTCATAAAGGCATCCTGCACGACATCCTCCGCGACCCCGAAATCACCGAGCAACCGGCGGGCATACGCCAGCAGCGGCGACTCGAGGGCGGCAAAGACCTCCTCGATCGTCGCCCATTCCGGCGGGGATGCGCTGGCTTCCTCCGGCGTTTTCACGGCCATTGCGGGGGGTGTGGCGGAATCATGCACGGAGCATCATGCGGTCTGGGTTTCGAGGCGAGTCAGGAGACATCGTTCGGACATGAGACGAATGGCGTGAGAGTTTGTTAGAGCCCCTGCCCAAGCTTTCACTTCCAACGCGGAGGAGCCGAGCAAACCGAGAGGAATGGGGATTGAAATCTCGGTTCCGTCGCCGCAGCCATTGGTCGCTTGGTCCCAACTGCGCACATCTCCATGGACGCAAGCCGGGGTGCGGTCTTTGGAGGAATGCCCAACACAGCGGCGGTGGCACCTGCGCTCTCCGACGCACCCCATCCAACTTCACCAGTCCGAAGGTGTCGGTTCGCCGCTGCCGGAGCTACGGAGACCGATGCAGTGTTGGAGTTCCGATCGGAACTGACTCCACGGGATGTCTTTACCGTCCGGAAAGAGCTGCTGCACTGCCCATCGGGCGCGCCCCAAACAGCCCCACGATAGGTATGAGAGATGCTGTATATTATGGTAATTATATCATGCCTCCGAAGAAACTGCGCCTCCTTCTCGCCTATACGCTCCTCGCTCTAACCAGCATCTCCGTCCTAGTCTGCGACGCCGCCAGCCGGAACCGCTCCTCTTTCCCGGCCCCGTCGGCCCGGGTTCGCGACGAGCCTCCGGTTCACGTTCCACAGCCGCTCACCCGCCTGGATGAATCCCCTTTCCTGAACCCGAGCCGCGCTGTCCAAGCGGAAGGCACGACAACAGTGTCCGGTCCGGGAGACTCCTCGCCCCGCCTGGCCCGCACGCGTCCGACTTCGTAGCGATCGGACAAAGCACGGTTCTTACCCGTGCGCCGCTCGCGCGCTCCTTTTGAGACCCGGCGTTTTCAGCCGGCTCTGAGCACGCCGTCGCTGAGAATCCTCGCCCGCAGCCCGCCGTGCCCTTTCAGCGCGGCTTCCGCGCCCTCGGCGAATGCGGAATTCATCCAGTGGCAAGGCGCGGATTCCTGGGTCCCGAGAAAGCGCACGCCCTGCAACTCGAACTCCACGCCGATCAGCGCATTCAAGTCCATCCCCTCGGTGATCACATTCCGACGGAACACCGCCGGTCCTTTGTCGCGCACGCCAAAGCGCTCGCACATCTGCTGGTAGGTTTCCCAGGCAAAAAAAGTCACCTGCCCCTTGTAGTCATCCTTGTAGTCAAAGAACCGGTCCCCTTCGAGGCCGCGTCCTGCCACGCAGCGCACCTCGGAAACGTCCACGACCGGATGCTCACCCGGCGGCAGTCCGTGACGCCCGATGAAGTTGTGACCCGGGCTGATGAAGATGTGGCGGATACGCGCGCTCATTTTGGCAAGCTTGGGCCCGCCTCCGCCGGCGCTCAAACGGATTCCACAGCGACCCCCGCCGCGGATGCGTGAAAGTGGACCGCCGCGTGGCGCGTGCCCGTTTCGGCGCTCCCTCATTTCCTCCGCGTGGCATTCGCAGAGGGCCGCGCTTCACGTTGATTCCTCTCCTTCCATCCCGCCCGGAAGAGGTGCAGACTCATTCCTGGATTTTCACCCCCCATCGAAACGCAATCATGAATCCGCATTGCCCGATCCCTTTCACCGCGCGCTCTCCACAGCCGGTGAAATCTGCGCGGCTTCCCCTTTCATCCATCGCCGCCCTGGCATTGCTCACGCTGACGGCCCTGCCGTCCGACGCCGCGGCAGAATCCCTCCGCGCCGGCGCGGCCGCCGTTGACATCACGCCGACGAAGCTGCCGGTGATCATCGCGGGCGGTTTCCTCGAGGGCAAAGGGGTCAGGGTGAACGATCCGCTGTTTGCGCGCTGTCTCGTGCTCGATGACGGCGGGAAGCGGATTGCGTTCGCCATCGTGGACACGTGCATGATGACCCGGCAGCTCATCGATGACGCGAAGCAGCTCGCAAGCGCGCAGTGCGGCATTCCCGTGGACCACATGATGGTCTCGGCCACGCACACGCATTCCGCGCCCGCGGCGATGGGCTGCCTCGGCACGCGGCAGGACAAGGACTACGCGGCATGGCTCCCGGGAAAAATCGCGGAGGGGATCGTGACTGCGGCGAAGCAACTGCAACCGGCGAAAATCGGCTGGGCATCGGTGGACGACTGGGAGCACACGCACAACCGCCGCTGGATTCGCAAGCCCGAGAGCAAGGTGGTGGATCCTTTCGGCGAGCCGACGGGCCTCGCGAACATGCATCCGGGCTACCTGAGCAGCGAGATCATCGGCCCGTCGGGCCCGGTCGATCCGGGGTTGTCGGTGCTCTCGGTGCAGACGCGCGACGGCAAGCCGCTCGCGGTGCTGGCAAATTACTCGCAGCATTACTTCGGCGCGTCGCCCGTGTCGGCGGACTACTACGGCCTTTTCTGCAAGCACGTCGCGCGGCTACTGGGGCAGTCCGGGGACGGCAACGGGCCATTCCTGTGCGCGATGTCGCAGGGCACCAGCGGCGACTTGATGTGGATGGACTATGGCTCGCCCAAGAAGACGATCACCGCGGACGCCTATGCGGAGGCGGTGGCGGAACGCGCCGTGCAGGTCCTGAAGCAGATCCGGTATCGGGACAACGCGCCCCTCGCGATCGTGGAGAAGAAACTGACGCTGAACTATCGGGTGCCGGATGAGAAACGGCTCGAATGGGCGCGGCCGATCGCCGCGCAGATCGAGAATGATTTTCCCAAGGACAAGAGGGAGGTTTACGCGAGGGAAGCGCTGATCCTGCATGAACGGCAGAAGACGGATCTGAAACTCCAGGCCATCCGCATCGGCGAACTGAGCATCAGCACCCTGCCGAATGAGGTGTATGCGATCACGGGGTTGAAGCTGAAGGCGCAGTCGCCTTTCACCTCCCATTTCAACATCGAGCTGGCAAATGGCGCAGAGGGTTACATCCCGCCGCCGGAGCAGCATGTACTCGGCGGTTACACGACCTGGCCGGCGCGCACCGCGGGACTGGAAGTGCAGGCAGAGCCAAAAATCGTGGCTGCGCTGCTCGACGCGCTCGAGGAAGCGACCGGTGGAAAACGCCGCCCGATGCAGGACGATCACGGACCGTACGCATCGGCGGTCCTCGATGCGAAGCCCGCGGCGTACTGGCGCTTGAACGAGGCAGCAGGCCGTCTCGCGCAAAATGCCGTCGCCGGTGGCCCTTCAGCGGAGATCAGCGACGGCGTCGCGTGGTATCTGCCCGGCGCGGGGAGCGGCTCCGGCACCGGTCCGGTCGAGAAGCTGGTGCCCTCGGCTTTTTCCGGACCGCGGCAGATCAACCGCGCACCACACCTCGCTGGTGGCGATGTGCACGCGGATATCGATGGGCTCGGCAAACGCTACTCCATCGCACTGTGGTTCGGGCTGGGGGAGGCGAGCGGCGCGAGCGAACGCAGCGGCTCGCTGATCCTGGGCCCGGGCGGCGAATCGCTGACGGCCAGGCAGTTCAAGGATCACCGCGTGGAGATCGTGCTGAATGACTCCGCGTCCAAGGAAGAACTGCGCGCCGACGACTGGCATTTCGCCGTGCTCGTGCGCGATGGCGAGGAGGTGCGGGTTCATCTGGATGGAAACGGCAAACCCGGGATCGTGGCCGCGTCGCCCGCTCAGCCGGTCGGGAGGCACCTTCACCTGGGCAAGGGAATGCAGGGCAAGCTCGACGAAGTCGCCGTCTTCCAGCGGGTGCTCACCGCCGACGAAATCGGCGCCTTCTGGAAGGCATCCGGCGTCGGTGAACAACGCGCGAGGGAATCCGCCGCGCGGGAAAGCGCCAGGAAGCAGGCCGCGGAGCGCGCGCGGCCGCCGAAGTTCCCGGCGACCTACGCCGCTGCGATCGCCGCGATGAAGCCCGTCATTCATGAAC
>JBEBGK010000371.1:0-4623 GCA_040081515.1 Chthoniobacteraceae bacterium | reverse complement strand
CATGTGTACGGGGTGAGCGACGGCATTTTTGCCTGCCTCGATCTGAAGGACGGCACGGTGAAGTGGAAGGACGGCCGCTACGGACACGGGCAGGGGCTGCTGATCGGGCAGTTCTACCTGCAGATGACCGAGAGCCCCGGCGATCTCGTCCTCCTGCGCCCGACGCCCGCGGCCGCAGATGAGTTGGCGCGCTTTCCCGTCTTCGACGCGAAGACATGGAACCCGATCGCGCTCAGCGGCGATCTGCTCCTCGTTCGCAACGATCGCGAGGCCGCATGCATCCGGCTTCCCATCGCAAAATGATGCCGCCTTCGCGCCGCCACGCGCTTGCCGGGCGGGATGCTCTCGGTCAATCTCACCGCCTTCCGAATATGAAAGCACTTCTGCCCGCCGCCATTCTCGCAGTCACCGCCCTGCCGTTCACCGCGTCCGCCGACGTCAGGCTCCCCGCGCTCATCAGCGACAACATGGTCCTCGCTCAGGATTCGAAGGCAAACGTGTGGGGCTGGGCCGATCCCGGCGAGGTGGTGAAGGTGACGCTCGGGAAGAAATCCGCCGCCACCAAGGCTGGCGCGGACGGCCGGTGGAGCGTGAAGCTCGAAGACATGGATGCCAGTTCCGGCAGCGACATGACCGTCGCAGGGAAGAACACCATCACGGTGAAAAGTGTCGCTGTCGGCGAGGTATGGCTCGCCAGCGGGCAGTCGAACATGGAATGGCCCGCGGCGAGAGCGCTGACCCCGGAGCAGGAAATCGCGGCCAGTGCGAACCCGGACATCCGCGTCTTCACGGTCACGAAGAAGGGCAGCAAGACGACGCTCGACGACTGCACCGGCAAGTGGGAGGTCGCCGGGCCGGAAACGACCGGGAAGTTCAGCGCGGTCGGCTACTTCTTTGTCCGCGGGCTCCAGCAGAAACTGAAGATGCCCGTCGGTCTCATCCATTCCTCGTGGGGCGGCACGCCCGTGGAGACATGGATCCCCGCGAGCGGGATGAAATCAAATCCGGCATTCGACGACCACTGGGCGAAAAAGATGGCCGACTACCCGGCGGCGAAGGCCGCGCATGAAGCCGCGCTCGCGAAGTGGAAGGAGTCGGCCGACAAGGCGAAGGCGGAGGGCAAACCCGCTCCCCCGCAGCCGCGCGCGCCGGAAGGGCCCGATTCTCTCAACGGCATGCCGGGCGGTCTCTTCAACGGAATGATCGCGCCGGTCGCTCCGTTCACCATCCGCGGCGCGATCTGGTACCAGGGCGAAAGCAACGCTGGGCCGGCCAATCGCGGCAACATGGATCTCTACGGCCAGCTCTTTCCCACGATGATCCTGTCGTGGCGCTACGAGTTCGCCCGCGCGCAAGGCATCCCCCGGGAGGAATCCGAGTTCCCATTCCTCTTCGTGCAACTCGCGAATTTCAGGGAACGCCGGGCCGGACCGGCCGACAGCTACTGGGCGCAGATCCGCGAGGCCCAGACGGGCACGCTCGAGATTCCACGCACCGGCATGGCCGTGGCGATCGACATCGGCGAGGCGAATGACATCCACCCGAAGAACAAGCAGGAAATCGGGCGCCGCCTCATGCTCAGCGCGCTGGCGCAGGTGTACTTCAACGAGATCGAATCCTCCGGGCCGCTCTTCGGCGGCATGCAGATCGAGGATGGCAAGGTGCGGCTGAATTTCAGCAACGCGGATGGCTTGAAGACCGCGGACGGCGGACCCATCAAGGGCTTCGCGCTCGCCGGCGAGGACAGGAAATTCCACTGGGCCAACGCGGTCATCGAGGGTGACCACGTGGTCGTCACCTGCCCCGATGTCCCCGCTCCCGTCGCGGTCCGCTACGGCTGGGCGGACAATCCCGATTGCAATCTCGTGAATGGCGCCGGCCTGCCCGCCAGCCCGTTCCGTTCCGACAAATGGAAGCAGGAGCCGCCGCCCGGCTCCGCGGGTTCATAGCCATGGAATTTCCGCCACTCGATTTTTCCAAGATCCGCACCTACCCGGTCGCCGACCGCGCAAACAAGGTCGCGGTCGAGGCCTTCGCAAAGCCGCACAAGGCCGGCGGCAGCCTGCGAGGCTTTCTCGACAGCCTTCCGGACTTCCTCGCGGTCCAGGATCTCCGGCACGTCGTCGGCGCAATCGCAGCCGCGGTGCGAAACCGCCGCCCCGTGCTGCTCATGATGGGGGCGCACGTGATCAAGGTCGGGCTGAATCCGCTCATCGTGGACGCAATGCGGCGGGGGATCATCAGCGCCGTCGCCTTCAATGGCGCCGGTGCGATTCACGATTTCGAGCTCTGCTATCAGGGCGAGACCAGCGAGGACGTGCAACGCGGGCTCAATGACGGCAGCTTCGGCATGGTCGATGAGACAGGCCGCATGATGAACGCCACGCTCGCCGAGGGGGTCGCGCGCGGCCTCGGCGCGGGGCGCGCGCTCGGCGAAAGGGCGCGCAGTTTCCCCAATGCGCACCTGAGCATCATGGCCACCGGCGCCGAACTTGGCATGCCCGTCACCGTCCACATCGGCATCGGGACCGACATCATCCACCAGCACCCGACGACCGACGGCGCCGTGCTCGGCCTCGCGAGCTACCGGGACTTCCAGACCTTTGCGGCGGTCTGCGCGCAACTCGAGGGCGGCGTCGTGCTCAATGTCGGCAGCGCCGTGATCATGCCGGAAGTCTTCCTCAAGGCCCTCACCATCGCCCGCAATCTCGGTCACAAGGTGGAGAAATTCACCACTGCGACGATGGACATGACGCGCCACTACCGCCCCGCCGAGAACGTCCAGCGCCGGCCCACCGCGCTCGGCGGGAAGGGCGTTTACATCGTCGGCCACCATGAGATCAACCTCCCGCTCCTCTTCGCCGCCGTGACGGAGGCGCTCCCGGCATGAAGATAGCTTCCTCACTTTGATCTCCACATGCTTTCCCGGTCCCGCGTCATCCAGATCCTGAATCCCTCCCATCGCATCCTCGTCGTCGGCGAGATGATGCTGGACGAGTTCATCTGGGGAAAAGTGAGCCGCATTTCACCCGAGGCACCCGTGCCCGTGGTCGATGTCCTGCGGCAGACTTTCACCCCCGGCGGCGCGGCGAACGTCGCGCGGAATCTGCACGAGTTCGTCGATAGCGTCCACGTGCTGAGCCTCGCCGGCACGGGACAGGACGCGGAGATCCTCCAAGGCCTCCTCTCGGCGCGGAGCATCAAGCTCGACGGCGTCGTCTGCGACCCTGAGTACACCACCATCCGCAAGACGCGCATCATCGCGCGCAACCAGCAGGTCGTCCGCGTCGATCGCGAAAAGCCGCGCAGTTTCACCGGGGAGCAGCAGGCAAAGGCGCTGGCCTGGTTCGATGCGTTGCTGCCCTCGCTCGATGCGATCATCCTGGAGGACTACGGCAAGGGCCTGCTCTCACAGCCGCTCGTGGACACCATCATCCGTCTCGCCCGCGAGAAGAAGAAGATCGTCACCGTGGACCCGAAGCCGTCGAATCCGATCCGCTGGCATGACGTCACGTGCGTCACGCCGAATCGCACCGAGGCATTCCAGGCCGCCGGACGGCCGGTCACCGATCCCATCGACCCGCCGCTCGAGGATGGCGCGCTCATCGAGGTGGGCGCGATCCTCCTCGAGAAATGGCGCTGCGACCACCTGCTTGTCACGCTCAGCGAGCAGGGCATGATTCTCTTCGATCCCGGCAAGCCGCCGCATCACATCCCGACTCGCGCCCAGGAGGTGATCGACGTCAGCGGCGCGGGCGACACCGCCATCGCGCTGCTCACCGCCGCGCTCGCCGGCGGCGCGACGCCCCGGGAGGCCGCCGAGATTGCGAACCACGCGAGCGGCATCGTCGTCGCAAAGACGGGCACCGCCGTCACCTCGCGCGAGGAATTGATCGAGAGTTTCCCCGCCTAGGAACCGCGGAGAACGATCCGCAGCCGATGCCGCCGGCACCCGACTTTCAGTCACCACCGCCCGGGAAGGCTCTCGTGGTTTCCCTGCACGATGTGTCACCCCGGACTAGGGAGCCGTGCAAACGGCTCCTCGCGGAATTGGATCGCATCGGAATCCCGCGGGTGTCCCTCCTCGTCATCCCCGATCATCATGGTCGCGGACATTTTCTGAAGGAGCCGGCATTCTGCGACTGGCTGAAAGGACAGGTCGCCGCGGGACACGAAGCCGTGCTCCACGGCTACCACCACCGGCGCGATCCCCGGCCGGCGGAATCCCTGCGGGCCCGCTGGGTCACGCGCCACTACACGGCCGGCGAGGGCGAGTTATTCGATCTTTCCCATGACCGTGCGCGGGAACTCGCTGCCCGTGGCCGCGACGATCTCAAGCAAATCGGCCTCACCCCGACGGGCTTCATCGCGCCCGCATGGCTGCTCGGCGCCGACGCGGAACGCGCCATCCAGGAACTCGGCTTCGCCTACACGACGCGCATCGGCGGCGTCCTCGATCTGCGCACGCAGACGTTCCACGGCAGCCAGAGCCTGTGCTGGAGCGTTCGCGCCGCATGGCGACGCGCGCTCAGCCTCGCGTGGAACGGATTCCTCTTCCGCCGCCTCGCGGATTCGCCACTGCTGCGCATCGCGATCCATCCGGTGGACATCGAGCATCCGCGC
>JBEBGK010000010.1:0-16786 GCA_040081515.1 Chthoniobacteraceae bacterium | reverse complement strand
TTTCGCGATGGTAGCCGCACCAAAGGCGACCACCGACTGGGTCCGTGACGCCATTGGCGGATGGAACAACCAGATGACCGGACGCGCACGGTTCGTCTTCGCCAAGATCAACGAGCTCGAGCTCACGCACCCCGGCGCGCCTGCCCGTGCAATGGTCATGGTGGACAAGTCCAGTCCGCAGAATTCGCGCCTTCTCATCCGCGGTCAGGCGGGTGCCCCGGGCGAAATGGTTCCCCGCGGCTTCCTGAGCATCCTCGGCGAAGACGGCAAGGCGGAGGAATTCAAGAATGGCAGCGGTCGCTTGGAGCTGGCGAAAGCCATCGCTTCAAAGGACAACCCGCTCACCGGCCGCGTCCTTGTGAACCGCGTCTGGTTGCAGCATTTCGGCGAAGGCTTCGTGCGGACCCCGGACGACATCGGCGTCATGAGCGAAGCGCCCACACATCCCGAGCTGATCGACTATCTGGCCGGATGGTTCGTGGATGAAAAGGGCGGCAACTGGAGCCTGAAGTCGCTGCACAAGTTCATCATGCTCTCCCGCGTTTATCAGGCGAG
This sequence comes from Chthoniobacteraceae bacterium, assembly GCA_040081515.1. Lineage (GTDB taxonomy): Bacteria > Verrucomicrobiota > Verrucomicrobiia > Chthoniobacterales > Chthoniobacteraceae > SXWH01. Next base: position 16,231 of record JBEBGK010000010.1, on the reverse strand, counting down.
CAGCCACACCCGTCCTGAATACGAGACCGTTGACCCCGACAACCGCCTGCTCTGGCGGGCGAACGTCCGCCGGCTCGATTTTGAGGCTTTCCGTGATTCCTTGCTTGTGATGTCGGGAAGGCTCGATCCCAAGATCGGCGGACAGCCGGTCAATATCACCGAGGAACCCTACACCTACCGCAGGAGCGTCTATGGCTACATCGACCGCGGGAATGTGCCGGAACTCATGAGTCACTTCGACTTCAGCGATCCGGACATGCCAAATTCCAAACGCACCGCGACCATCGTGCCGCAGCAGGCGCTCTTCCTGATGAACAGCCCGATGGCTGTGGATGTCGCCCGGCGCGTGATCGCCCGGAGCGAATTCCAGCGCGCCGACAACGATCTGCGGCGCGTGTTTGCGCTCTACCGCATCATGTTCCAGCGCCAGCCCAGGCCGAACGAGATCAAGGTGGCGATCAACTTCATCACGCGGGAAAAGATGCAGCAGAAGGAAGTCGCAGCCACGGGGGAGGAAATCGGCAAGAAGAACGCTGAGATCCAGAAGCGGATCGATGACATGAAGAAGCGAGGCAATGATGCCAAGCGTGCCATTCAGAACGAGGGCGAAATCGTCGAGCGCAAAGTGCTCGAGCCCTGGGAGACCTACGCTCACGCGCTGCTCTTCGCGAACGAGTCGGCCTACATCAACTGACGGCCGCACCCGCTACACTTACCAGAAAGGCGCACCTTCAACGGTGCGCCTTTCTTGTTTCCGGTGTGTCCTCGGGGTTCCCCCTCTGGATTTCAAATTCCCGGCTTGTTTCGTTTGCCCGTCCGCACGGCCGCGACTAGAAGAAAGCCATGACGCGCCGCACCGTGCAATCTGCTGCCGTGTTCCTCGTCTTTTTGCCGGTCGGCGCTGCCGGCGATGACCCGCCTGGAGTGGATTTCAGCCGAGACATCCTGCCGATTCTCTCCGAGACGTGCTTCCAGTGCCACGGCCCCGATGAAAACGCGCGCGAGGCGGAACTCCGTCTCGACACGAAAGAGGGCGCCCATGGCGCGGGTGAGAGCGGAAAGAAGGTCGTCATTCCCGGCAGGAGCAGCGAGAGCGAACTCATCCGCCGCATCACCGCCACTGACCCGGACGACCTGATGCCGCCGCGCAAATCGAACCGCAAACTCACCGGCCCGCAGATCGAAATGCTGAAGCGATGGGTGGACACGGGTGCTCCCTGGGGAAAGCATTGGGCCTACGAAGCGCCGCGGCGGGCGGCGGTTCCCGAAATTCAAAGCTCAAAGTTCAAGGTTCAAAATCCGGTCGATAGCTTCATCTTTGCGCGCCTCGAGAAGGAAGGAGCGGCGCCTTCGCCGGAGGCGCCTAGGGCGACGCTCCTCCGCCGTCTCCATGTCGACCTCCTCGGCGTAACGCCTACGCGCGAGGAATTGCAGGCCTTTCTCGCGGACCCCTCGCCGGATGCTTACGAGCGCGTCGTCGACCGGCTTCTGAACGACCCGCGTCACGGCGAGCGCTGGGCGAGGCACTGGATGGATGTCTGGCGTTACAGCGACTGGTTTGGCCGTCGCATGGTGCCCGATGTGTGGAATTCCGCCCCTCAGATCTGGCGCTGGCGGGACTGGATCGTGAAATCGCTGAACTCCGGCAAGGGCTACGATCGCATGGTGCAGGAGATGCTCGCGGCCGATGAGATTGCGCCGCTGGACGACGAATCCGTCGTGGCCACAGGCTATCTCGTCCGGAACTGGTATGCGCTGAATCCGAACGACTGGATGCGCGCCAACGTGGAGCACACGGGCAGGGCATTCCTCGGGCTCACCTTTCAATGCGCGCACTGCCACGACCACAAATACGATCCCATCACGCAGGCCGACTACTTCGGCTTTCGCGCATTCTTCGAACCGCTCTACGTCCGCCAGGATCGCCGGCCGGGCGAGGCTGATCCGGGACCGTTTCAGGACTACGAGTACACGAAGAACCGCAAGGTCCAGCGCCTCGGTGCCATCCGGGTCTTCGACAGGGACGCCGAGTCGAAGACGTGGTTCTACACCGGCGGCGACGAGCGCAACCGCCAGGCGGACCGTGCGCCGGTCGCGCCTTCAGTGCCGGAGTTTCTCGGCGGAAAATCCCCGCGCATCTCGCCGGTGTCACTGCCAGTCGCCGCATCCTATCCGGGTGGCAAATCCTTCATCCGCGATGCGGAACGCAAGCGCGTCGGGGATGCACTCGCCGCTGCAAGACAGACTCTCGCGGCAGACAGAAACGCGCTCACCGAAGCACGCCTCGCCACCGCCGACGCGGAATACGCGTCGGTCATGGCCCGCCTCGCTGCCGACGAAGCGAAGCACGGGACACCGGCAGCGGGCAGCGCTGCGGAACTTGCACACGCCGCCTCCAAGGCCGAGCGGGCATTCAAGCTCGCGGCCGCGAAGGAAGACCTCGCCAAGGCTGGAAGCGATGTCGAGGGCGCGAAGAAAAAGCAGGCTTCCGCCACCGACGACAAGGCGAAGGCCGAAGCCGGCGCAGTTCTCAAGAAGGCGGAGGCCGCGCTTGCCGCCGCGCCAAAAGCCATCGCCGCCGCGGAGGCGGCTCTCGCCAAGGACAGCAACGACTACACGGGATTCAGCCCCGTTTTTCCCGCCACGAGCACGGGGCGGCGCAGCGCGCTGGCCCACTGGCTCACCGCACGGGAAAACCCCCTCACCGCCCGCGTTGCGGTGAATCACATCTGGATGCGGCATTTCCACTCGCCGCTCGTCCCGACGGTGGACAACTTCGGCGTGAGCGGCGCGCGTCCGACGCATCCCGAACTGCTCGACTGGCTCGCGGTCGAGTTCATGGAGTCCGGCTGGGACATGAAGCACCTGCACCGTCTCATGGTGACGAGCGCCGCGTATCGGCGGATGAGTTCCGCCCCGGGCAGCACCGCCGGTGACGCGACGCCGGCTCGACGCGCCGACCCGGAGAACAAGTGGCTCTGGCGCATGAACCCCGGGCGCATGGAAGCCGAAGTGGTCCGCGACAGCATCCTCCACCTCGCGGGAGTGCTCGACCCGCGGATGGGCGGACAGGAACTGGAGAACAAGGAGGCGCTCACCACGGCCCGGCGCAGTCTTTACTACAGCTTCAATCCGGAATCCGACGGCCGCAGCGAATTCAGCGCGCTCTTTGATGCGCCCGATCCCACCGAGTGCTACCGCCGCACCCGCAGCGTGATCCCGCAGCAGGCACTCGCGCTCACCAACAGCAAATTGGTGCACGATCACGCCGCTGCGCTGCTCAAGCGGCTGGCTCTGCCGGAATCCGCCGCGAACGCCGCGTTCATCACCGCCGCGTTCGAGCACATTCTCAACCGCCCGCCGAATGCCGCGGAACTCGCGGGGTGCGAATCGTTCCTCGCGCAGCGGGGCGCGGCAGCACCGAAAGAGGCCGGGGCCCGCGCCCGGGAAAGTCTCGTCCGGGTGCTCTTGAACCATAACGATTTCATCACCGTCAGATAGTTCTGCCATGAGTTCGCAACCGCCCAGATCTGCCTTCCCCTGCGGCCAGTTGCCGCGGCGGCAGTTTCTTGCCGACCTCGGCATGGGCTTCACGGGGCTCGCGCTGGGATCGACTTTGTTCAGCGATGGGGTGGCGAAGGCTGCTTTGCCGGGCAGCGTGCCGCATTTCACGCCGAAGGCCCGGTCGGTCATCTGGATTTTTCTCAGCGGCGGCTACAGCCACATGGAGACCTTTGACCCGAAGCCGGCGCTGAACAAATACGCCGGCCTGACCTTCGACAAGACGCCGCTGGAGAACCCGCTCAAGTCGCCCCTGCATCACAAGCGCTTCCGCTCCGTGCCCGCACAGGAGGTCAATATGCGCGACGTCTATCCCAGCATTTACCCGATGCAGGTCGGCTTCGCGCCGCGCGGACAGTGCGGCGTGGAGATGACCGACTGGTGGCCGCACCTCGCCACGTGCGCCGACGACCTCGCCTTCGTGCGCAACATGTGGACGACGGACAACGATCACTTTGCGGAGAATCAGATTCACACCGGACGCCACCGGCTCGACGAGCAGCAGCCGAGTCTCGGCGCGTGGATTCATTACGGGCTGGGCACACTCAACCAGAATCTCCCCAAGTTCGTCGTGCTCGGCGGACCCACGAATTCGACGACCCGGTGGAGCATCGATTCGCTCTACCTCGGCCCGGAGCATGGCGGAGTGCCGCTCTCAGCCGATCCGAAGAACCCGCTTCCTTTCGGCCGGCGCGACCCGCGCCAGTCCGCCGACGAGCAACGCGCGGAATACGAACTCATCGGGAAACTCAACGGCCTTGCCGCGGTGGAGTACCCGCAGGACGACACGCTTCGCGCGCGGATCAATGCCTACGAACTCGCATTCCGCATGCAGATGGCCGTGCCCGAGGCACTGGACTTCGCGCCGGAGAACGAGGCCACGCGCCAGCTCTACGGACTGGACGCCGACGCGACCAGGGCCAGCGGCCAGCGGTTCCTCACTGCCCGTCGGTTGGTGGAGCGCGGCGTCCGGTTCGTCCAGGTCTATGCGAGCGGCTACGGCCAGTGGGACTCGCATGCGAAGCTCAAGGAGAACCACGCAAGGATGTGCGGCACTGTGGACAAGCCGGTGGCCGGTTTGCTCAAGGACTTGAAGCAACGCGGCCTGCTCGATGAAACCCTCGTCGTTTTCTGCACCGAGTTTGGCCGCACGCCGGGCATGGAGCAGCGCAACGGCAGCAAGGATGGCCGCGATCATCATCCGCACGGTTTCACCATCTGGTTCGCCGGCGCGGGCATCCGCCGCGGCACGGTCCACGGCAGTACCGACGAACTCGGCTACCATGCGCAGGGCGATGGTCATTACGTGACCGATCTGCACGCGACAGTCTGCCATTTGCTCGGAATCGACCTGCGCCGCCTCGAAGTGCCCGGCCGCAAGCGGCTCGAGATCGACCACGGCCGCGTGATCGAGCCCATCCTCTCGTGACCGACCGCTGCCTGGACGCCTCGCGATGGTCTTGCCCTTTGCCTTTTAACCCATCCATGGCTTGAGCTACACATTTGCCACGATGCGATTCCTGCTCCCGTTCGCCACGCTCTTATGCGTCATCATCCGCGCCGCGGCAGCGGGAAGTGATACGCCCGAGATCAACTTCAGCCGCGACATCCTGCCGCTTCTTTCCGACACGTGCTTCCAGTGCCACGGGCCCGATGAAAAGGCGCGCAAGGCGGAACTCCGGCTCGATACGAAGGAGGGCGCCTACGGCGCGGGTGAGAGCGGCAAGACCGTCGTGGTTCCGCGCAAGAGCAAGGAGAGCGAACTCATCCGGCGCATCACCACCGATGATCCGGATGATCTGATGCCGCCGCGGAAGTCGAATCGCAAACTCACTCCGCAGCAGATCGCGATGCTGAAGAGCTGGGTTGATGCGGGTGCACCCTGGGGCAGGCACTGGGCATACGAGGCCCCGCAGCGGCCCGCGGTGCCTCAAATCCGAAATCCGAAATCCGAAATCCGAAATGCCATCGATCACTTCGTCTTTGCGCGCCTCGAGAAAGAGCGGCTGCAACCGTCGCCCGAGGCAGCGAAGGAAGCGCTGATCCGCCGGGTTACGCTCGATCTCACCGGTGCGCCGCCGACCCCGGAGGAAGTGGATGCATTTCTCGCGGACACGTCGCCCGACGCCTACGGGAAGGTCGTGGACCGGCTGCTCGCGTCGCCGCGCTACGGCGAGCGCTGGTGCTGGGATTGGCTCGACGCAGCGCGCTACGCGGACACGAACGGCTACCAGGGCGATCCCGAGCGCACGATGTGGCCGTGGCGCGACTGGGTGGTGAAAGCCCTCAACGCGAACATGCCCTACGACCAGTTCACCGTCGAACAGCTCGCCGGCGATCTCCTTCCGGATGCCACGCGCGACCAGAAACTCGCGTCCGGATTCAACCGGAACAACATGCACAATGGCGAGGGCGGCCGCATCGCCGAGGAGACGCGCGTGGAGAATGTGTTCGATCGCGTGGAAACGACCGCCACGATCTGGCTCGGCGTCACGTTCACCTGCTGCCGCTGCCACGATCACAAATTCGACCCGTTCACGCTGCGCGACTACTTTGGCATGTACGACATCTACAACCAGATGTCCGAGACCGGCCAGGGCCGCGGCGGCCAGGCGCCGCCGGTGATCGACATGTCCACGCCCGGGGAGGAGATGCGCGTGAAGGAGGCGCGCGAGCGCCATGCGAAGGTCGTCACGGAGGTGGAGGCATTCGAGTTGAAAAAATTTCCGCGCCCGGCGGGCAAGCCGCTCACCGATTCGGATGCGATCAAGTTGCCCGGCAATCTCCCGGCCTACATCGGCCGCTCCGAGCCAAAGAATCGCGGCGTGGATCCATTGCTCGAGGCGATCGGATACTTCGAGACCGACGGCAAGGATCCCGAATACGTGAAGGTGCTGAAGAAACTGCTCGCCGCCGTCCGCGCCCGCGACGCCGCGCAGAATAACATCACCAAGGTGATGATCATGGATCAGCTCCCGAAACCGCGCGACACGTTCATCTTGAACAAGGGCGCGTATGACAAGCCGACCGAAATCAAGGTCGCCGCCTCGATGCCGGCGAGCCTCGCCGCAAACCCGGAAAGCGGAACGGCGGCCGCGGAAGAACGGAAGACCCGCCTCGACCTCGCACGCTGGCTCGTTGCGCCGGAGAATCCGCTCACCGCCAGGGTCACCGTGAACCGCTACTGGCAGACTTTTTTCGGCACCGGCCTCGTGAAGACCGTCGAGGACTTCGGTGTGCAGGGCGAGAAGCCGTCGCACCCGGAACTGCTCGACTGGCTGGCGACCGAATTCGTCCGCTCCGGCTGGAACGTGAAGGCGATGCACAAGCTCATCGTGATGAGCGCGACCTACCGCCAGTCGTCGAAGGTCAGCCCCACACTCATCGAACGCGACCCGGAGAACCGGCTGCTCGCCCGCGGCCCGCGGCACCGGATTCCGTCCTGGATGCTCCGCGATGTCGCGCTCACGGCCAGCGGTCTGCTCGTGGACCGGCTTGGCGGACCATCGGTGAATCCCTACCAGCCCGAGGGCATCTGGGAGGAGGCGACCTTCGGCAAGAAGACCTACAAACAGGATCACGGCGATGCCCTCTACCGCCGGACGCTCTACGTCTTCTGGCGGCGCATCGTCGGCCCCACGATGCTCTTCGACAACGCCGCGCGCCAGACCTGCACGGTGAAAACCTTCCGCACCAATACGCCGCTGCACGCGCTCACCACGCTCAACGACACCACTTACGTCGAGGCCGCCCGCGCGCTTGCCCAACGGGTGATGCTCACCGCCCAGACCCCGGAAGCCCGGATCGACACCGCTTTCCGCCTCGTCCTTTCCCGCAAGCCGTCGGCTGCCGAGAAGCAGATCCTCCTCTCCCGTCTCGACACGCTGCGGCGGCAATACGCCGCTGACAAGGACGCCGTGGCGAAGCTCCTCGCCGTCGGCGAATTCAAACGCGACGAGAAGCTCGATGCCGTCGAGCACGCAGCGTTCACCGGCATCTGCCAGTTGGTGCTGAATCTGGACGAGGCAATCTCCAAAGAATGACCATGAACCACCATCCCCTCACCCGCCGTCATTTCCTGCGCCAGTCACTGGCGATATCCGCCGCACTCGCCGCCGCGCCACCGATCCTGCTCCGGACCTCGAGTGCGGCAGGTGCGCCGATCGCGCTCGGCTCGCGCCGCGAACTCCTCGTGGATGATTACCTCCTCGGATCGCTCGACGGGGTGATACTGAAGCTGCACAAGCCCGAGGCGCGCGAGGGGGTGCTCACGTGTGACAAGCCGTGGGAAGGCAACACCTCCGCGTATTACACCCTCTTCCAGGATGGCGACCGCTTTCGCATCTACTATCGCGGCTCGCACTGGGACGAGGTCGCAAAAAAGGCAACCCATCCTGAATTCACGTGCTACGCGGAGAGCCGCGATGGAATCACCTGGGAAAAGCCCGCGTTGGGCCTGTTCGATTTCCAAGGCTCGAAGGAGAACAACATCGTCTTGACCGGCGAAGGCACGCACAACTTCGCGCCGTTCAAGGACACGAACCCGGCATGCAAACCCGAGGAACGCTACAAGGCGCTGGCTGGCGGTACGACGCTCGTGAACGGGAAGAAGAAGTCCTGCCTGCATGCGTACCGATCGGCCGACGGCGTCCGCTGGTCGCGAACTCAGGATGATGCCGTCATCTCCGACGGCGCGTTTGATTCGCAGAACATCGCCTTTTTCGACAATGAGCGCGGCGAGTATCGGGCCTACTGGCGATACTTCTCGAAGGGCTACACCGACGAGCGCGGCTGGAGGCCCGAGGGCGTCCGCGCCATTCGCACGGCCACTTCGAAGGATTTCATTCACTGGGCAAGCCAGGCCGACTTGCGCTACGGCGATGCGCCTGCCGAGCATCTCTACACCAATGCAGTGATGCCCTATTTCCGCGCGCCGCATCTCTACGTCGCCTTCCCCACCCGCTTCCAGCCGAAGCACCAGCAGGTCGAGCCCGTGTTCATGACCAGTCGCGATGGCGTGAACTTCAAGCGCTGGGCGGAGGAGTTGATCCCGATCACCGCCCCGAAGGATCGCGACGGCAACCGCTCCAATTACATGACCCGCGGCCTGCTCCAACTGCCCGGGCAGGACAGGGAACTCTCCGTCTATGCGACCGAGGCTTACTACACCGGTCCGGGCAGCCGCGTCCGGCGCTTTGTCTATCGCATGGATGGCTTCGTATCCGCGCACGCGGCTACGGAGGGTGCACTCATCACCAAGCCGTTCACCTTCACCGGCTCGAAGCTCTCGCTGAACATCGCGAGCCGCGGCGAGACACGCGTCGAGTTTCAGGATGAAAACGGCAGGCCGCTTCCCGGCTTTACGCTTGCCGATTGCACCCCGCTTCAAGGCGATTTCCTCGGACACCACGTGCGGTGGAAGGGCGGTGCATTGCCGGCTGTCTCCGGCAGCCCGGTGCGGCTGCGGTTCGACCTGAAGCGGGCGGATCTGTTCTCCCTGCAGTTTCAAAACGAAGCGTGATCCGCCGCAACATCCGTCCGTGAAACGCCTCCGAAACACTATCGTATTGCTCGCAAGCATCCTCCCCGCACTCCATTCGCACGCTGCTCCCGCGGCGGAATTTGAACGCGCGATTCGGCCCTTCCTCGAGAATCATTGCACGGATTGCCACGACGCGGAGACACAGAAGGGCGATCTGCGGCTCGACACCCTCGCGCCGGATTTCGCGGATGCGAAGAGGTTCGCCATATGGGAGCGCGTCTTCGACAAGGTGGCACGCGGCGAGATGCCGCCGAGAAAGAAGGAGCGCCCACCGCAAGCCGAACTCCAGCCTGCGATGGAGTGGCTGCGCGTCCAGCTTCACCGGGCCTCCGCCGCGAAGCAGGCATCCGAGGGACGCGTGGTGTATCGCCGCCTCAACCGTGCCGAGTACGAGAACACGTTGCACGATCTGCTGGCAATCGATGCTCCGCTCAAGGACCTGCTGCCCGAGGACGGCACGGCGCACGGTTTTGATAACGTCGGTGCCGCGCTCGATGTCTCCAGCGTGCTGATGGAGCGCTACCTCGACGCCGCCGATGCGGCCATCGACGCGGCGCTCTGGCACAACATCCGCCCGCAATCCGTGAAACAGCGCTTCACGTACGCCGACAACAAGCGGCTCGCCCGCGACTTCTTCGGCAAGCGAATGCTCGTCCGGCCGGATGCCGTCGTCTTCTTCATGGAAGGCGGCTACTATCCGACGGAACTCGATCCGTTCCGCGCGCCGGCGGACGGCCGGTACAAATTCCGCATCTCGGCCTACGGCTTCCAGAGCGAGGGCAAGCCGGTCGCGCTTGGAGTCCACGCCGGCTCCGTCTTTTCGCGCCAGGGCGAGACACGTTTCCTCGGCGCGTGGGATGCGCCGGCGGATCAACCGCGCGTGATCGAGTTCGAGACGCGGCTGGAGCGCGGCCACTCGATCCGCGTCAGCTACCACGGCTCCGGTTACGTGAAAATCGAGGACGCCGCTTCGTGGAAAGGCCCCGGGCTTGCGGTGCAGTGGGTCGAGGTGGACGGCCCGATCATGGACGACTGGCCGACAGCGAGCCAGCGGCGCCTGTTTGGAAATCTCCACTTCGAGCCTGCGTATCCCGATCGTCGCGTGGCCGAGCAGGTGAAGCGCACCGGGAAACGCGAGCCGTGGATGCGTGAAGAGTGGCATGCGGTAAGTGAAAAGCCGACGGAGGATGCGGAAAGTCTGCTGCGCGATTTCCTCCCGCGCGCCCTGCGCCGTCCGATCGAGGACACCGATATGCGGCCCTTTCTCGCGCTCGTGAAGTCACGGCTCGAACAGGGCCACTCGTTCGAGGACGCCATGCGCGTCGGCTTCCGCGCCGTGCTCACGTCACCGGAGTTTCTTTTTCTGCGGGAGAAGCCGGGCCGTCTCGACGAGTTCGCAGTCGCGTCGCGCCTCAGCTATTTCCTCTGGAGCTCGATGCCCGATGCCGAATTGCTGGCGCTGGCCAGGGCCGGGACGCTGTCGCAACCTGCCACGCTCCGCACGCAAACGGAGCGAATGCTGCGGAATCCGAAAGCCCGGCGCTTCACGGAAAACTTCACCGGCCAGTGGCTCGACCTGCGACAGATCAACTTCACCACACCTGACAAGAAACTCTATCCGGAGCACGATGAACTGCTGCAGTTCTCGATGGTGAAGGAGACGGAGCTGTTCTTCGACGAATTGCTCCGCCGCGACCTGGGCGTGCAAAATTTCATCCACTCGGATTTCTCGATTCTCAACCGCCGGCTCGCGGAGCATTACGGCATCCCCGGCGTGAACGCGCTCGATTTCCAGAAGGTGTCGCTCCCTCCGGCGGCACATCGCGGCGGGGTCATCACCCACGCAAGCATCCTGAAGGTCACCGCAAATGGCACGACGACGTCGCCCGTGCTCCGTGGAAAATGGATCCTGGAGCGCATCATGGGCATCCCACCCGACCCTCCGCCAAAAGCCGTCGCCGCCGTCGAACCCGACATCCGCGGGACGAAGACCATTCGCGAGCAGCTCGACGCGCACCGCAACACCGAGGCATGCGCCTCATGCCACCGCAAAATCGATCCCCCCGGTTTTGCGCTGGAAAGCTACGACGTGATCGGCGGCTGGCGTGAGAAATATCGCATCGTGCCCGACCGCGGCGTGAAGGCCGAGTTTGTCACTCTAAAAAAGGAGCAGGGGCGCGACATCCGGGTCGCCCTCGGCCCGGCGGTGGACGCGAGTTTCACGACCGCCGACGGACAACCGTTCAAGGATATAGATGAGTTCAAAAAAATCCTGCTGCGCGACAAGGACCAGATGGCCCGCTGTGTCGCCGGGAAACTGCTCATCTACGCGACAGGCGCCGGGATTCAGTTCGCCGACCGCGCCGTGATCGACGACATCGTCGCCCGGACCCGCGCGAAAAATCACGGACTGCGGTCGATCGTGCACGAGGTCGTGCAAAGCCGGACGTTCCTGAGCAAGTAGGCTCCGCCTCCACGTAACGCGCCAAGCTGGAAATCGGAGAAGTCTTTCAAAATGAATCCCCGACTCCCACAGCCCATCATTCCGCGAATAAGTTCCTCACTGCTTTGCGGCAATTCCATCTGCGCCTCCGCCGAATCCCAGATCACTGGCGGCCACGGCAGGCGGCAGACGATGTCACACGGCGGAATCACCAGATTCGTTAAGTGCAAGCCATGACAGAGGGTACAACCCGTTTGCGATTTGCGCTCGAATCAGACGTGCCTGCACTCGAAGCGCTGATCGAATCCTCCACACGGACGCTGCTCTCCCGGTGCTACTCGCCAGCGCAACTCGAAGCCGCGCTCGGCCCAATCTTCGGCGTGGATCGGCAACTCATCCGCGACGGCACATACTTCGCGATCGAATGCGGTGAGCACCTCGTGGCATGCGGTGGATGGAGCAAGCGACGCGCAGTTTACGGCGGCGATCGAGGGCGCCCTGGGAACGATGCCGAGCTGGCTCCACTGCACGACGCGGCCCGGGTACGTGCGTTTTTTGTCGCTCCTGCATGGGAACGCCGCGGACTCGGTCGTGCCCTGTTGCACGCCAGCGAGGCGGCGATTCTTTCAGCAGGCTTCAAGCGCATCGAACTCGTCGCGACTCTGGCCGGCGAGCCGCTGTATGCAGCGCACGGCTATAAAGTCACCGGGCGCTCCGATGCGCCGCTGCCCGGCGGACTCACGATAGCGGTCGTCCGGATGGCAAAGAGTCTTTCGTAAAACGCCTGTTTCTCCCTCCAGTTGATCCCGCACGCGCTCTCTGGCCCGGATGAGCCCAGTGCATGGGGCGCACTTCCCTGCTTGGTGCGCGACGCGGGCTGATGCATCATCGGCGTCCGCATGAAACGAATCGCCATCACGATGGGTGATCCCGCGGGCATCGGGCCCGAGGTGTGCCTGCAACTGCTCGCGAACCCCGCGATCGCGGCGCTCTGCGCGCCGGTCGTCTTCGGCGATGCCGCCGTGCTGCGCGCATGCGCGGCGAAGACCGGCCTGCCTTTCCCTGCGCAGGTCATCGGTCCGGACGACCTTGCCCGGATCAGCGGACCATGCGTGCTCGATCTCGGAGTCGTATCGCTCGATGCCTTTTCTCCCGGCTTCATCAACGCAGCCACGGGCAAAGCGGCCTTCGCCTATGTGAATCGCGCGATCGATGCGGCGCTCGCCGGGGACGTCGCCGCCGTATGCACGGCACCGATGAACAAGGAGGCGATGAGTCTCGCGGGAATCCAATTTCCCGGGCACACGGAAATTTTTGCGGCGCGCACCGGCGCCACGCGCTGGTGCATGATGCAGTATTCGGAGGAGATCACATGCACCTTCGTCACCGTGCATGTCGGTTACCGCGAAGTGCCGGCCTTGCTCACACGGGAGCGCATCCTCGAAGTGATCGAGCTCACCGCCGAGGGGTTGCAGCGCATCCGCGGGCGCTCGCCGAGGATCGTCGTCTGCGGCCTGAATCCGCACGCGGGAGAGCACGGTTTGTTCGGCGACCGCGAGGAGGAACGCATCATCATCCCTGCCATCGAGGCGGCGCGCGCAAAAGGCATCGAGGTCGAGGGCCCGCTGCCGCCGGACACGGCGTTCCTTCCTTGGAAACGCAAGAGCACGGATGCCTTCGTCTGCATGTATCACGATCAAGGCCACATCCCGGTGAAGGCGCTCGCCTTCGACTCTGCGGTAAACACGACCCTCGGCCTGCCGATTGTCCGCACCAGCGTGGACCACGGCACCGCGCTCGACATCGCGTGGCAGGGCAAGGCGAACCCCGGCAGTCTTTGCTCCGCCGTGCGGCTGGCCGTGCAACTGGCAGGCGGCTGAACGGTGACCTTCGCGCCTCCGACAGAACCCGCCATCCGGGCAGCGACTTTGCCGGATTGATATCGCGGTGCCCAGGACGTATCGTTCCGGCGATTTCAGAAACCCCAAGCCCGCCGCACGATGAACATCGCCCTGAAACGCTCCGTCAGCCGCCGCGCCTTCCTGCGCGGCACCGGTGTCGCCCTCGCACTGCCGCTGCTCGATGCCATGCTGCCCGCGTTTGGCGCGAGTACGCCGGTGCAAAAGCGCCGCATGGTCGCCATCTGCACCACGCTTGGCATTCATCCCCAGTTCCTCTTCCCGGAGCAGGCCGGGCGCGGCTACAAGGCGTCGCGCTACTCGCAGGTCATCGATGAATTCCGTGATGACTTTACGATATTCTCCGGCCTTTCGCATCCCGAGGTGGACGGCGGGCACTCCTCCGAGGCGAGCTACCTGACCGCGGCGCCGCATCCCGGCAACAGCGGATTCAAGAACTCGATCTCCCTCGATCAACTCGCCGCCGAGCGCCTGATGCCCGACACACGCTTCGGCTCGCTCACGCTCTCCACCGGCGGAGGGAGCCTGTCGTGGACACGCAGCGGAGTGCAGATCCCCGCGGACGAAAAGCCGTCGAGACTTTTCGCCAAGCTGTTCCTGGACGGCACACCCGACGAGGTGAAACAGCAGGTCCGAAAGTTGAAGGACGGCCAGTCCATCATGGACACGGTGAGCGGCCAGGCAAAGTCGCTCCAACGCAGCGTCGGCCCTCAGGACCGCGAGAAGCTCGACCAGTATTTCACCTCCGTCCGCGAGCTGGAGCAGCGGCTCGTGAAATCCGAGGCCTGGGCCACGCGCCCGAAACCGAAAGTCGCGATGAAGCCGCCGGTCGATCCCGCCAATCGCGCGGACATCATCGGCTACGTGCGCCCGATGTTCGACCTCGTGCATCTCGCGCTCCAGACCGATTCGACGCGCATCGTCACGCTGCGCCTGCAGGGGCACAACTCGATCCCGCCGATCCAGGGCGTCACGCAGGACTGGCACAACCTTTCACACCACGGCAAGGACCCGAACAAGCTCGATGAACTCGCCATCATCGAGAAGGCCGAACTGGCCGAGCTGAAATCGCTGCTCAAGAACCTGAAGTCTTCTGCTGAGGATGGCGCGAACCTGCTCGACCGCACGATGGTTCTCTATGGCTCCAACCTCGGAAATTCATCGAGCCACGACACGAGGAACATGCCGCTGCTCGTGGCCGGAGGCGGCTTCAAGCACGGCCAGCATCTCGCGTTCGACCCCGCCAGCCCGCCGCCGCTGTGCAACCTGTACGTGCAGATGCTCCGGCAGATGGGACTTGACGTGAGCGCATTCGGATCGGCGAAAGCCGCGGGCATCCCCGGCTTTGGCTCGTGAAGGCGCACGGCACCGCGAATAGGGAATTGGAGGAGAACCGCGCGCTGATGACGAGCCGGCTCACGTGGAGGCACTTGAAGAAGATTCCCGCTTGAGTGCCGACATCAGCCGGGTTTTCCTCTAAGAAGCGGTTGCAACGAACGATTGCCCCGTTGTGTTTGAAAAAAGCATGAGTTCGTATTTCGAGATGTCCCGATGGCTGCCAATGCTTGCCACAGCGGGTCTGGTGTTGTTCGGCGCTCCGGTCGTTGCGGATGAAACAAGAGCCGAACATCCCGGGGCGAAGATCTACCGCGAGAAATGCGCGGAGTGCCACGGGAAGAGCGGCGAGGGCGTCGCGAGCAAGCACGACGAACCGCTGGCCGGACAACGCAACATTCCCGCCCTCGCGAAGTACATCGCAAAGTCGATGCCGGAGGATCAGGAGGGCACGGTGGTCGGCAAGGATGCGGACGACGTCGCGGCCTATATTTTCGACGCTTTCTATTCGCCGGCCGCACAAATGCGGAACAGCCCCGTGCGCGAAGATCTGTCGCGGCTCACGGTCGAGGAGTATCAGAATTCGGTCGCGGATCTGATCGGGCGCTTTCAGGGCGGATTCGACCGGCCCTTTGGAAAAAACCGTGGGCTGAAGGGGCGCTACAGTGGAAGGTTCCCGGTCATCATCGGTCCGATCCTGAAACCGAGGAGCGACGAGGAGCGCGCCGAGCGGAACCGGAAGGAGCGCACCAGCTACGAGCAGACCGACAAGGGGATCGCCTTCCACTTCGGCGCGGAGAGCCCGGATGTGAACCGGCTACGCCCGGATGATTTCAACACGCGCTGGGACGGGTCCATCTTTGCGCCGGAGACGGGCACCTACGAGTTCATTGTGAAGACGGAGAATGGAGTGCGCCTTTTCGTGAACAATTCGCGAGAGCCGCTCATCGACGCGTGGGTGACGCCCGGGCCGACGGTACGCGAGGAGCGGAAGCGGATCTTCCTGCTCGGTGGCCGCGCGTATCCCATCTCGCTCGAGCATTTCAAATTCCAGGAGAAAAGCGCCTCCGTGGAGCTGCACTGGAAACCGCCGCACGGCCGCCAGGAACTCGTGCCGGAGGAAGTTCTGGAGCCGCAGGGCCGCGCAACAACGATGGTCGTCGCGACTGGCTTCCCCGCGGACGACCGCAGCGACGGCTACGAACGCGGGACGACGATTTCGAAGGAATGGGAGCAGGCGACGACGCAGGCGGCGATCGAGGTGATGTCCTATGTGGTGTCGAACCTCGACAGTCTCGCAGGGACAAAGTCCGGCGCAACGGACCGCGCGGCGAAGCTGAGGGAATTTGCAAAGCGTTTCGTCGAGGCCGCCTTCCGGCGCCCGCTGGATGACGAACATCGGAAACTTTTTGTGGATCAGCTCTTTGACAC
>JBEBGK010000370.1:0-4702 GCA_040081515.1 Chthoniobacteraceae bacterium | reverse complement strand
CATGTGCATCACGGGGATCGTGATGGAGCCATAGGCCTTGTCCATCTCCCGCCGGATCGCCGGGGCCGGGGCGCTCATCTGGATCGCCGCCTTGATGCGCGGCTCGTCGTAACGCTTTGTGCCGAGCGGCAGGATGAAGGTCTGGCCGGCCAGCGCGAGCGTGGTGTAGCCGCCGAAGGAATGTCCGGCGATGGCGACGGCCTTGAGATCGAGCCGGCCTTTCAATGGCGACGTCGCATCCGCATTCAGAGCCTGCACCCGATCGATGGCAAACTGTCCATCCGGCGGACGATTCAACGCGTTCGCCACGTTGGCCGCGCCGCCTTGCACTGCCTTCGCGCGCTCCGCGGGCGGAACACCCTTCCACATGCTGTCATCGCTGCCGATGTGTTGGATGTGCATGCTCACATAGCCGCAGCCGGCCCAATGCCTGCCGAGATATTCGTAGCCTTCCCGCGAACCGCCGAGGCCATGCGAAAAAATCACGACCGGAAACGGTCCGGCGCCCTCTTTCGGAAAATAGATCTTCACCGGCACATCGCGGTCGCGCTTGGCGTCGCGCCAGTCGAGCTTGAGGATGGCGACCTCACGCGACGGAACGGGCGGTGCATACGCGTGGCGTTCCGCCGCGTGCGTCACGCAGATGAGCGCCACGGTGAAACCGAAAACACGCAGTGAGTCTGGAAGTGGCATGGGTAATTTCGAGTTTGTGCGTCGAGCCTACTGAGGATTCACCTTTTTGCCGCGGCGCAGAATCCACGCGAATGGCTCCCAGAGCTGGCCGAGGTAGCCTTTGGGCATCGGCTCGCAGATGCCGAAGTTCTCCGGGTAGCAGCCCTTCGGCATGTAGTAGGTGCCGAAAAGGATGTCCCAGAGCGGCAGCAGGCCGGCGAAGTTTTTGTCCCACGCCTCGCGCTCGCGCGAGTGATGCCAGCGATGGAAGACCGGCGTCGCAATCACGCTGCGTAGCGGACCGAAATCCCAGTTCACATTCGCGTGGATGAAGATCGCATAGAACGTGAGAATCGGCGCGGTGCTGAGGGTGACGGTCGGATTGTAACCCATCAGCAGCACGGGGGTGGCCTGCGCGAGTTTGTTGACGAGATCATTCACCGGATGCACGCGCAGGCTGCCGAGCCAGTCGAGATCCTCCGAACTGTGATGCACCGCGTGAAACGGCCACCAGCGCCCGCGATGAAAGAGCCGGTGCGTCCAGTAGGAAAAGAAGTCCACGAGCACATAAATCTGGATTGCCTGGAGCCAGATCGGCTGCCGACTCAGCGGCCCATAGCCGGTGTAAGCGCCGAGCTTCAAGACCTCGACCGAGGTGACCTTCGCGAGAATCAGCACGCTCACCGGCATGATCAGCATGAGCCGCACGAACGGCTTCGTGAGCAGGATCGTCGTGAACCAATACACGACATCGGTGAACCAGCCCCTGCGAATGACCGGCTGCTCGCGATTCCGTCCGCGTCCGGCTATCCGTTCGATGACGAAGAAGATGACCGACAGGATGAACAGCGTGACGAGCACGCTGAGGAAGGTTTTGTCGGGTTTCATGGGGTTGGAGCGGCTCCGTGAATACGGCAGGCGGACTCGTGAGAGTGCGGGCTGATCGTCTGGATCAAAAATGTGCCCGCGTTCTCACGAACGCGGCTACGAAATCTCTGGAACTGCTCTGGCTGCATCGGGTGACGGAATCCACGCCATGGGCGCACGCGTGTGTTGGCATTGAGACGACGCGCATCCCGCTTTGGTTACACCTGCCATCTCCTACTCTTTGTCTTGCTCATGCTCATGCTCTGTGAACTGCTTTCAGCAGCGAAGAATGCAGAGCAAGACGTAAGAGTTCCGCCGGGAGTCTTCCAACCGTCCCTCAGGTCGAGACGCCGAACCAGCCGCGGCTGACTTGGAAATCCACATTGCCCGAGGCTTGCGCTTTCGGGCGTTGCTGACCGGTCCATGCGCGGGACAGCGCGGCGAGGATCGATGCTGCGCGTTCGTTCGCGGGAAGGGTGGCGAGGCAGTGGTCGCTGGTGCTGTTGGCGGTGTCGGACGCGATTTGAACCGTGGGGATGAAGGGATGGCCCTGGGCGGGAACAACGCCTTCGTGGACCAGGAACAAGTTCGCGCCGGACGATCCCATGCCGGTGAGGGATTCGATGAGATGATCGCCGCTCATCGCCATGATGTGCAGTCCGCGCTGCCGGACGATCTCGCCGTAGGAAAGCGTCGTGTGTGGTGCGACGACGAATAGCGCCGAGGTGAAATCTGCGGAGCGAAGCAGCGGCGATGTTTCCGGGAGGATCGCGGTTCCGCCGTTTGCTACGATCGACGCGGCCACCGTGGCCAGTGCAGTGGCGGTCTCGGGTGGCACGTCGCCTTGCGCCGTCAGGCCGAGGCAAAGCGTGGAGTCGCGGGGTGCTCCGCACGCTGGAGAGGACGCGAACCAGTTCATCACCTTCTCCGTCACTCGCTCGATGCCGCCGTCGAGCTGGATGCTGGCGAAGCCCATCGCGGTGGGATCGATGCCGTGACTGCCAAGGAAATTCCGGATCGCGTCGTTGTGCGTCTTTTCGCAGCCGTGCTCGAGCAGCAGCACGCGCTCGGAGAGCGGATGCACGGCATAGCCCGCGATGGTTTGCTCGAGGATGTCGATGGCTTCGCCGGAAACGCCGCAGCCTTCGGTGTGCGGCAGCGCCACGTAGCGAGACGACGCAGCCGGGCGGCTCGCGTCGAGCTTGTCGGCGATCATGCGCGCGATTTGTCCGGCGCAGAGGCTGGTGGGGATGATTAGCCGGATGCGATTCGTCGCCGCGGCGGGCTGTCGCAGTTCCATCGGAAGCGATGGCGCACCGGGAATTGCCTTGCACGCGAGCGGTACTCCATCGGGCTTCGTGCGCTCCTGTGTCGCTGTCGACGCTGTCTTCGCAGTCTGCCGCCACTCGCGCCAGAGCTGCGCTTGCGAGTGGCCCGCGCGTTCACCGACACTGCGGCGGCCGGAGGCGATCACGACGGCGTAGTCGAAGGCCTCCTCGCCGAGTTTCTCCATCGGCTCGCCATCGAGATAACGGCCCGCATTCAGATCCATGTCGCGGCTCAGCAGGTCGAACCGGTCCGTGTTGGTCATGATTTTGATCGTCGGGACAAAGGGGTGATTCGTGATGGAGCCGTTGCCCGTACTGAAGACGATCAGGTTGCATCCTGCGGCGACCTGGCCGGCGATGCTCTCCAGATCGTTGCCGGGGCTGTTCATGAAATAAAAGCCCTGCTCGCGCATCGGCTCGCCGTAGTCGATGACCCAATCGAGCCGCATCTGCGGGTCCTTCTTCCGCGCGGCGCCGATGGACTTGATGGCGATGTTGTAGAGGCCGCGGTAGATGTTGCCGCCGCTGGGATTCGTCTGGCCGCTCACGCCGTGCCAGCGGAGCTTCTCCTCGAAGGTCGCGAGGGTCTGGAGAAATTTCCGCGCCGTGGCGAGGTCGCGCACCTTGGCGAGTACCCACGGCTCCGCGCCCATCAGTTCGTCCGTCTCCGCGAGGTTCGCCGCGCCGCCGTGCCGCACGGTTTCGCGCGCGATGATGCCCGCCAGCGGATTTCCTGAGACTCCGCTGAAGGCATCCGAGCCGCCGCATTGCAGGCCAATCTTGAGATGGCGGAGCGGTTGCGTCGTGCGCGGTGTCTGATTCGCGGCGGCGAGCAGTTCCTCCACTGCGGCGCGGGCGCGCGTGAGGTTCTCCGCGTGATCGCCGCCGAGGCGCAGGAAGCGATGCGGCACGGCATCCAGCGGCGCGCCGTGGGAGCGCATCCATCCGGTGAGCGCGTCGTTGTTCACGGGCTCCGATCCGAAATCGAGCGCGAGCACCGCGCCGACATTCGGATTCGTGATGAAGCCCGCCAGCGTGCGCAGCGTGAGGCCGAGGTTGTTCGGCACGCCATGCTCGCCGCCCTCAGTGTGCGCAATGGCGACCACGCCATCCACATTCGCGAATCGCTCACGCACACCGGCAAATCCCGCCGCCACCATCCGCGCCATGCTGCCAGTGAGCGAACTCGTTCCGAGCACGACCACATGATTGCGCGTGCCGGCGCCGCGACCACCCGGGCGCGCATAGCCCTCGAACGTGCGCGGCGTCGCATAGAGCGGCATCTGCTCCGCCGGACGAAATGCCACCTCATCGAGCTGATAGGGCTGAAAGTAATCCACGAAGTTCGGCGCCCCGGGCACCGCGAAGCCCACATGCCGCGAGCGAAGCGCGGTGAGCATCGTGTCATTGCAAACGTAGTCGCCTGCCCGCAGCGGAAGAACCGCGCGCCCAAACGGCAGTCCCCACGAAGTCAGTTCCGCCCCCGTCGCGATCGGCGTGACGGCAAAGCGATGCCCGTCCAGCACGGTGTGGCTGAGGCGAAAGCTCCCGGCCTCCGACTCGATCTCCGTCCCCGCCTCCAGTCGCCGCACCGCGATGGCGCAGTTGTCCCCGGCGGCTGGGAGTCTCGATACGTCGGCAAGTTTCATGGGCGGACACGCAGACTAGCTTCCCGATACACCGACGCAAACGATGCCGAACACTCCATCACGGCTTCGAGTCAGGCCATCGCACCGGCTCCACCGGTCCCATCAAAAATGCGTAGGCTGCCGCGCCGACCAGAACCACCGCCGAGCACACAGCGAAGGCCCAGAAAAAGGAACCGGACTTCTCCA
>JBEBGK010000369.1:0-4715 GCA_040081515.1 Chthoniobacteraceae bacterium | reverse complement strand
AGCGTGAAGCTGATGCCCTTCACGGCCTCCACGACGCCATTCTCGGTATGGAAATAGATGGCGAGATTCCGGATGTCGAGGAGCGGCATCACTTGGATTTGGGTTTGCGGCGTCCCGCTTTGATGTCAGCGCAGATCTCGGCGACGGTCTGCCTGCCGAGCATCCTGTGGCGCTCAGCCGTGTAGTTCCCCTCGGACTTGAAGATGCTGCGGAGAAAACGAGTGAAGCCGCCGCGACCAAGTCGCTCGCGCAGGATGGCGAAGCCTTCTTCGCGGATGTCGTCGTCGGTTCGGGTCGCGGTTTTCATGGGAGGCAGTCTAACACCCAGCGCACAGGGTTTTCAATTTTCACGTTCAGTTTGTCGGCGAGTCGTTTGGCACGCCGGAGCATTTTGTCATCGGTGGTCAGCAGAAACGTCGCGCCGGCAGACTCGGGACAAGCGATGTGCAATGCGTCAAATCCTCCAAAACCCAGTGCCTCAGGCTCTGTTCCCCGGATGACAATACGCGCGTTGATCCGCACGAATGATCCGTTGATTTCCTCGACCAGCATTTCGACGCCGTTCCGCCGCTCATCATCAGTATCCCGGGAAACTTCGCGTCTGACAATTTCACTTCCGACGATTGCCACGTCTAAATCCAGAATTTTTTGGATCGCATCAGACTCCCGCCTCATCCGCGTCTGGTCACTTTCCTCAAACAGTCTCCCAAGACAGCAGACATCGAGATAAACCTTCATCGGCTAGCTCCTCTTGGGATCGAAGGCGCGACGCAGCGCGTCGGCGAGCAGGTTCAGCGCGAGCACGAGGCAGAAGAGCGCGATGGCGGCGGCGGTGAGATTCCACCAGACGAGCGGGTCGCGGCTGAGTTCACTGCGTCCGCCGTCGATCATGTTGCCCCAGCTCGGCGTGCCCACGGGGCTGCCGACGCCGAGGTAGCCGAGCGTCGCCTCGGCGAGCACGACGCCGCTGAAGCCGAGCACGGCATTGATGACGACGAGGTGCATCACGTTTGGCAGAAGGTGGCGCGTGATGATCTGCCAATGGCTCTGCCCGAGCGCGCGCGCGGCGAGGACGTAGGTGCGCTCGCTCTGCCGCATCGTCTCGCCGCGAATCAGCCGGCACAAGCCGACCCAGCCGGTGATGCCGAGCGCGAGCGCCATCTGCCAGAGGCCCTTCTCGAGCACCATGATGATGGCGATGAGCAGCAGGATCTGCGGAATCGCTGCGAGCGTGCTGTAAACATATTGAATCGCATCGTCCACACGCCGGCGGAAGTAGCCCGCGAAGAGCCCTGCGAGTGTGCCGAGCGGGATGTAGATCGCGCTCGTCATGCCGCCGATGATGAGCGCGGTGCTGCAGCCTTTCAGAGTTTCCACGAGCACGTCCTTGCCGAGCGCATCGGTGCCGAGCAGGTGGCGACCCTTGAGCGGCGTGGGATCGACCGCGGACAGCAGGTGCGTCTCCATCGGCGCGCTGTAGGTTTTCTCCGAAGGCACGCGCGCGGCAAAAATCCAGTCGATGACACTCTGGCTGCCGCCTTTCCCGGTCGGGAGATGGATGATCTCGAGTGCGCCGATGAAAAGATAGATGCCGACCACGACCAGCGAGACCATCCCCGGCTTGTCTGCACGGAAACGCCGCCACGCGCGCTGCCACCGTTCGTGATGACTGCCGCTCCACAGCACCCACGCGACGAGCGCGAAGCCCGCGATGGTGAGGACATTCCGCGTCAGCCAGTGGTTGAGAAAATCGCCCATGTCCTAGCTGAGGCGGATCCTCGGGTCGGCGAACGCGTAGAGCACGTCCGTGAGTGTGAGCGCAAAAAGATAGAGCACCGCGCCGAGGAAGACGCACGCCATCACGACGGGCTGATCGCTTTGTTGGATCGCGAGGAAGGTCTGATTTCCGAGACCGGGGATGCCGAAGAAACTCTCGATGAGCAGCGACCCCATGATGAGCGCGGGAAGCTGGCCGACTGTGAGCGTGATGATGGCGATGAGGCCGTTTTTCAACACATGTCGCGTGAGCACCTGCATGCTGCCGACGCCCTTTGCCTGCGCGGTGCGGACGTAGTCCTGTGCGATCTCTTCGAGGAAAACCGCGCGGAACATGCGTCCGTCGTAGCCGAGATTCACGATCGCGAGGATGGAGATCGGGAGGACGAGGAACTTCATCGTCTCCAGTCCGCGGAATTCGTAGCCGAATGCCGGGAAGTAATTCAGATGCAGCGCGAGCACCGCCTGGCAGACGATGATGTACACGACCGTCGGCACGCTCATGAGCCCCACGCAGAAAAAGGTGATCGCGCGGTCCACCCGCGAATGCCGGACAAAGACCTGGTAAAGCGCGAGCCCCAGCGCGGCGAGAATGCCGCACAGAAAACCCGGAATCGTGATGAGCAGCGTGGGCAGCGCGCCGTTGATGAACGTCTCGGAAATCTTGCGCCCGGTCTTCCACGATTCGCCGAAATCCAGCGTGATGACCTTTTTCAGATAGATGCCAAACTGCTCGTGCATCGGCCGGTCGAGGTGATGCTTTTCCTTGAACGCCGTGATCGCATGCGACGGCGCCTTCTGCCCGAGCGCGAGCTTCGCGATGGTGTCCGGCTTTTGCAGCCCGCGGAAAAGGAAGAACGTGATGACCAGCACGCCGAGCAGGATCGGCACGGCGTAGAGGGTGCGGCGGAGGATGTAGCTAAGCATTGCGCCTCCTGTTCACCTGCACGGCATAGACGATCCCGGCAAGCAGCAACGCGCCGCCGATGCCGATCGGCCAGAGCGGCTTCCGGTTCCACTCGGCGCGCAGCTTCGTGCGCAATGGGGCATCCACCGTGAGATACTTGATGCCGCCTTCCAGCATCAGGTTGTTGTGTGTCCGCTGCGCCCACGGCTGCACGACGGTGTAGAACTGCTTGTTGAAAGTCGGGATGATCGGCACGTCCTCGGCGATGATGTCATTCATGCGGCGGATGAGGGCCATCCGCTCAGGCGTGTTTTCCATCGCCGCCATTTCCTCGTAGAGCTTGTCGAATTCCGGGTTGTTGTAGCGCGTGTAGTTCTTCCCGGCGGGCGGGAAATTCTTCGAGTAGAAGAGGAAGAAGTAATTCTCCGGATCCGGATAGTCGGCACCCCAGCCCGAGCTGGTGGAAATCTGGAAACTGCCCTCGTCCTGCTTGTCCATGAGCCGCGCAAACGTGCTCTCGCTCACCTTCACCTTGATCCCGAGCGCCTCAAAGTAACGCTGGTCGTACTCCGAACGCTGACGGTCCTCGCTGCCGCTGGACACCGCATCGATCGTCAGCTCGAGCTGCCTGCCCTGCGCGTCGCGGCCATTCGGATATCCCGCCTCGGCGATGAGCTGCCGCCCACGTTCCACATTGAACGAATAGCTGCTCTTCCGATCCTTCTCGAAGCCGAAGATCCCCGGCGGAATGAGCTGTGTGGCGACGGGCGCAACGCCGTTGTAGAAAATCTCCGAATACGTCTTCGGGTCATACGCGCACGCGAGCGCCTGTCGCAGCTTCCGGTTTTTGCCGATCACCGGATTCTCCATGTTGAATGCGATCCAGAACGTGCTCGGCTCGGCGTCCCTTTCCAGGAACATGCCGCGCGCTTTGTACTTCGGCGCCAGCTCGCGCTCGGCGGTCAGCAGTGCCGCGAAGCTGTCCTTGTTCGCCGACATTCCGTCGAGGTAACCCTGCCGCGTCAGCACGAAGATCGGGATATTCTCCCGCATGATCGAGAAGCTCACCTCGTCGATGAAAGGCAGCGGTTTCCCCGCGAGTTCCTTCAGCCGCTCCGCCTTGTCCGCCGGAAATCCATCGGTCGGAAATGCGACGGTCTTGTAGCCCTCCACCCGCTCCAGCCGCACGCGCTGACGCGGAATATATTCGGCGATGCGATACGGACCGGTACCGACTTCCTTGAACTTCCGGAAGTCGTCCCGCAGCTTCCCGTCGTGGACCTGTCCGTCGTATTGCTCCACCGCCTCGCGCGCCACCGGCGTCGTCGCGTGCATCGCGAGCCAGTACACGAGTTGCGGAAAGGGCCGCTTCAGGTGGATGCGAAAGCGGTACCGGTCCACCACCTCCACGCCCGAAAGCTTCCGTGCGTAGTCATATGTCGGAATCGCGCGGCCCTCCTTTTCCGCCGCCTTCGCCGCAGCTTGCGCCTCGGAATTCCGCTCCAGCATTCCCACCACCGCCTCGCCGATCGGCGCGACGAAAGGCGACTCCACCTTCGGATCACAGATGCGCTGCCACGCGAAGTGCACATCCTCCGCCACCACTTCCCTCCCCTTCCCTCCGGGAAAACACGGATCGTCGTGGTAGCGGATGCCCTCCTTCAGCCGGCAGAGGTAGCTGATCTTTCCATCTGCAGAGACTTCCTTCCTCGGCATCTCCGCGAGCATCCCGGGCATGACCTCGTACGGCTCCGTCTTCATCGGGTGATACTCGAGCAGCGTATCGTAAACCGGCTCCATCACGCGCCGGCTCATCTGGTCGTAGAAAAATTGCGGGTCAAACGACCTTGGGTCCTCCGGCAGCACCCCATAGCGCACCTGCCACGGCGAACCATCCGCGCGGTTCTCACGGAGCGGCTTCGGGTGCGGATTGGAATCGCAGCCGCACATCAGCGCGGCGGCCAGAATGCTGAAAGTGATCGCTGGGAGGCGAAACATCGGCGCTCGCTCTAAACGGTCAGAGTGCGAAACG
>JBEBGK010000368.1:0-4716 GCA_040081515.1 Chthoniobacteraceae bacterium | reverse complement strand
AGAAGAACGGCGCGCCCGGCGTGCGCTTCTTCAGAAACGCGGTGAGGCCGGCGCCCGGGTCATTCGCATTTTTCCCGCCGTCACCGCCGAGGGCGAAGTTGCGCTGGCTGCCATCGGCCAGCTTCGCTTCGCCGGGGCCCCAAGTCTTGCCCGCGCCGCCGGTCTGGATGCCGGCCTTCGCGAGCGCCTCGCTGAACGCCATGAATTTCGCCGGGAAATACGGCTGATGATTCGCCGCGTCCTCAAGCTGCCACGGATTGCGGCCGGTGAGGATGGAAGCGCGGGACGGCGCGCACTTGGAGGTCGGCGTGTAGGCGTTGTCGAACACCAGCCCCGACTTCGCGAGGCGGTCAATGTTCGGCGTCTTCACCCAGTTGCAGCCATTCGCCTCGCCGAAATGACGCGACGCATCGTCGGCGATGATGAAGAGGACATTGGGCCGGGCCGCCGTTGCATCCGCCGCCTGCGCGGAAAAATACGGAGTCAGCAGCAGTGCGAAGATGAGCGTGAGGATGTGTTTCATGGATGGTTCTTGGTTAGAGATTCACGGGAGCTTTTGCACGGCAGAGATTGGAAGACCGCAGAGATCATTTCGGAGTGAGTGCCGGTTGAGGTTCATCGTTGGCTACTTGGCCGCACGGTAGAGGCGCTTCCCTCTCGAATCGAAATGCTCGATGACCAGCTCGGCTCCTGCGGTGATTTGGAGGAAGCCGCCGTTGGGCGTGGGCGAGGTGTAGAGTTGTCGGACGAGCGATTGCGGGTCGGAGCCGTTCTTGTCGCCGGGCGCGACGCCGAGACGGGAGTTCTCGTCGTTCAGCGCACCGCAGGCGAACTCTTCGACACCCGATGGATGGATGCTGTGATACTGCCAGTGCCGGTCCCCGCAGATGATCGTGAAATGACCGATCTTGTTCTCCTTCAGCCAGGCGAAGAGGGCATCCGCTTCGTGGCGGAAGCCGCTGAGATCGGCGTGATTGTCGATCTTTTTTAGGTCGTCGGGCCCGACCATCGGCGTGGGCGAGATGAGGATTTTCCATTTCGCATCACTCGCCTTCAGCGTCGTCTTCAACCATTCGCGTTGCTCCGCGCCCCAGAGGGATTTTTGAGGTCCGTCGGCCATCTCATTCGGTGAGCGATAGTCGCGTCCCTCGGTGAGCCAGATTTGCAGATACTTGCTGACACGATGCGTGCGGTAGGTGGGCTTGTCGCTGCCGGTGGCCACGAGGGGCAGTTGCTCGCGGAACATGTTGATTCCGGTTTTCGGCAGCGGCAGATGGTCGGTGGAGTTGTCCGATTCGTTGTAGCGAAAGTCGTGGTCGTCCTTTGACCAATAAGCGGGGACGCTGCGGAAGAACTCGATCAGACGCGGAAACCGAGCCTGCTCGTGCCAGCATTTGCGCAACTGCGGGACGGTCTCGGCCACGCGCATCGGGTTGTCGTAATAGACGATGTCACCCGTACCCACGAAGAAGTCCGGGCGCAGTTTCAGCATCGCGTCGAAAGATGGATAGCCGAGGCGTTTGTCCTCCTCGGTGGCGGTGAGCGCTCCGCCCGCTTTGCCCTTCTTGCCGTGCAGGAATTTGTTGTAGTTCATGCAACTGCCCACGATGAAGCGCACCGGCGTGTCGATGGCTCCACCCGGCAGGGTCTTGAATGAGCAGCTCGGTCCGGCCTGGGCCACGGCCTCCGTGACACCATAGACGGCGCGGTAATGGTAAGTGGTGTTCGGCTTCAGGCCGGTGAGTTCGGCGCGCACGATGAAGTCGCGGTCGTCCGCCGCCGGTTGAAACGGAGTGCGCTGCGCATCGCGGAAGTCCGGGTGCGTGCTCCATTCAAAACACGCCACGCCCGCGGCACCCTGCAGATCGCCGTCGGCATCGAGTTGGGCATCGAGCGTCATGCGCGTTTGCAGCAGAGCGGTGGAATCGGTGACTTCGCCGGACATCGTTCCTTGTCCGAGGAAAAGCGGCTCCGGTTTGGATTCGGCAGCGAGCAGGTTGGGGACACGCCACACCAGCAGCGGAGATAGCTTAAGCAATAGACGACGGGTGATGTTCATGGGGGGAGGAGACAGGAGACAGGGGTCAGGGAACAGGCTGTTTCCTGTCTCCTGCTGCCAGCCTCCTGCTGATTCAGTTTTTCCCGAAGGAATCGCTGAGCACCACGGCGCGGATGAGATCCTTGAAGCCGCCTTTGTTGGCCGAGAGGTTTTTCATGATGCCGTCGATCACGGCGCGGTCGGTGAACTCAGGGGCGCGGCCGAGGGCGTAGGTGAGGAGTTTCTCCGTGAGCGCGCGGGTGAACTGCTCGTGCCGCGCGATAAGCAGGCTGCGGAAGTCAGCGGCGCCGGTGAATTTCTCGCCGGTGGGCAGCGCGCCGGTGGGATCGATCTTTTGATCTTTCGAGTAGTTCGCGCGCCAGCCGCCGATGGCGTCAAAATTCTCCAGCGCGAAGCCGAAGGGATCGATCTTCCGATGGCAGGAGGCACAGGTTTCGATCGTGCGATGTTTGGCGAGTTGCTCGCGGATGTTGGTGGCCCCGCTGGCGTCGGGCTCGATGAGCGGAACGTCGGGTGGTGGCGGTGGCGGCGTGTAGCCGAGGAGTTTTTCCTGCACATAGACGCCGCGCACGACGGGCGAGGTGTCCACGCCATTCGCCGAGGCGGTGAGGAATGAGGCCTGGGTGAGCAGGCCGCCGCGTTCGCCTTTGGGCAGCGACACCTGGCGGAGTTGCACGCCTTCGACGGGTGGCAGGCCGTAGTGCAGCGCGAGTTCGCGATTCAGGAAGGTGTAGTCGGCGGCGAGGAATTCGCGTGGCGGCAGATTCTTGTCGAGGATGTGGCGGAAGAATGTCTCGGTCTCGGCGCGCATGGCGGCGTCGATGTTGTCGCGGAAGAAGCTGACGAAGTCGGTGGAGACCGGCATCTCGCCGATGTGGTCGAGGTTCAGCCAGAGGCGGATGAAATTCTGCACGAAGCGCTGCGACTTCGGGTCGGCGAGCATGCGATCCACCTGTACGCTGAGCGTGGCGGGCTCGTGCAGTTTGCCGGCACCGGCGAGCTGGTAGAGCGTCTGGTCCGGAATCGAGGACCAGAAAAAATACGACAGGCGCGATGCCAGCGCGTAGTCGTTCAGCTTGCCGGTGCCCTCGTGCAGGTGGAGGAATGCGGGCGAGCAGAGGATGGTCTCAAAGCCGAGTTGCAGTGCGGCCATCGGCTTCATTCCGGCATCAAGTTTTGCTGCGACCAGCTTCTCGATCGGGGCCAGTTCGCCGGAACGCAAGGGACGCCGGAACGCTGTCGCGGCAAAGATGCGCAGACGCTCGGGGATGTTGGCGCGACTGATTTGATCCGGCGCGAGATTGCCGTAAAGCAACGTGTGACCACGCGTGGGCCATTGGTCGAGTTGCGGACCTTTGACCTGCATTTCCCAGATGCGGAGCTTCGGACCGCGATAGGCCTTGAGCATCGCCAAAGAGCTCTCGCCCTTTCCGAGCTTTCCAATCGCTTCCAGTTCGGGATGCCCTTTGACGTTCTTGCCCAACTTGAAGGCCAGGTTCTTGGCCTTGGCCGCGCCATTGCGAAAGCGCACCTCCGGCTCTTCACCGCGTTCGAGATCGACGGTCCACTCGAACCACTGCGGCTTTTCGCTGGTGAGTTCCACCAGGGCGAGCGTGCGCTGCGTGGTGATGTTGCCCGTGCTCTCGACGCTCCCCTCGCGATTCACTGCGGCGAGTTCCATCACGATCGGATCGCCGTTGCGGAAGTCCTTCAGGAAGTCGTAGGGATGCGTGCGGTCGATGGCCGCAGCCTGGATGCGGATGGTGTAACGCCCGCTCTGCGGTGCGCCGCCGCGCGCCAGCGGCTCGAAGCCAATGTGCCCGCCGCGATAATGCCGCGCCTGGAGATCATCGTAGCCCTTGTCCGAAATCCAGCGGTAGCGGTCGGTATGAAAAAGCTTCGGCAGGTCACGTGATGCCTTACCTTCAAAATAGAAGGGCGACTTCTGCGCGTAGCTCTTGCTCTCGGGCTTCGGGCCAAACGCCGTTGCTCGCTTGATGGCTTCCTCGGCGGCGACAAAGTAGTGATCGAGCAACATCCCGGAGGTCACCTGCGCGCCGGCATTGTTGTCGAAGCCGTGGACGCGCGTTTCCGGAGGAAAATCCGCCGAGGGATTCCATCCCGCGATGTTCAATCCCAGCAGGTCGCCGATGGTGTGCCGGTATTCATAGCTGTTGAGCCGACGCAGCACGGTATGAGCCGCCGTGCCTTTGAAACGCTGCGCAGCCTCTCCGACGGATTCCGTGATCGCATCCACCGCTGCGAGCAACTCCGCCGTCTGCGGCTGCTTCTCCTTTTTCGGCGGCATCTCGCCCTTATTGAGCTGATCGAGAATCTCCTGCCACGCCAACGCGTCGTCGGGAGTCTTGATGGTGGGCGTCAGCGCGTCGAAGCGCCGGTCACCCTTCTGTTTTTCAGCGCCGTGGCATTTGATGCAGTAGTCCTTCAGGAAATCCTGACGCAGAGGCGCGGCGGATGAGATTGAGCAGGCGGCCAAGAATACGGCGAGCCAGAGCGAGGGTTTGGTGAGCGATGAATGCATGGGTATTTTTCAGTTATCTTTTACCGCACATCTTTTTGCCGGCTATCACCGGGACGGAGGGCGGCCGGCAATAAGATGTGCGGTAAAAAATGTGGGGGTGCGTGGGTTGAATCAG
>JBEBGK010000367.1:0-4716 GCA_040081515.1 Chthoniobacteraceae bacterium | reverse complement strand
CGCCCGTCCCCGTTCTGACCGTTTCCGGTGCGGCGGTCGCCAAAGCAAATTCCTAGCAGTTAGTAGTCAGTTACCGGTGGACCTTCCAGCGGGTTTCGGGGTTCAGGTTGATTTGGGCGGGGTTGACCTCGAAGCCGCAGGCTCGCAGGAGGTAGGCCACGCCTTCGGTGGTCGCCATGCTCTCGCGCAGGCTCTTGGCGAAGATTTCGATGTATTCCTTGTAGCTCTCGAGCGAGAGCAGGCCTTCGCTCACGTATCGCGCCAGTTCCTCGTCGTGGTTCTCGATCAGGTCGAAGAGCGCGCGCCGCAGCTTCACGCGCATCACGGGATCAACAACCAGCTTGAAAGGGTTCGCGGTTGGATCGGCGAGCGCGGTTTCGCGGGTGATTTCGACGGGGAGAAATTCGGATTCGCGGTACGTGTCGGACATGGGGCGTCGTCGGTATCAGCAGGCGCGGTCGGGTCAAGCCGGCTGCGGCTCGAGTTCGGGCTTCGTCTTCGGAGCGGCGATCGACGGAGCGCAGAAGGCCCATGCGGTGACGATGATTGCGAGCTGCGTCACCGCGAAAACCACCAGCGCGATCATCACGCCGGAAGTGAAGCCGTAGCTGTGCAGGCCGATGCCGAGGTTGTTCACGCCGAACCAGGACCATGCGGTGACGATGTTGCCGCCGACGGCGAGACACATGAGGCCGCGCTCCTTCACGAGGCCGCCCCAGCGGGCGTGGAGGAGGATGGCGTTCCAGAGCACGATCATCAGCGCGCCGTTTTCCTTCACGTCCCAGCCCCAGAACCGGCCCCAGCTTTGATCGGCCCAGAGGCCGCCGAGCACGGTACCGACGAAACTGAACAGCGTCGCAAAGCAGATGACGGCATAGACCATTCGCGTGAGCGCTTTCGCGAGATCGGGCGTGAGGTTCCGCGCGAATGCGGCCCGGATGATGTAGGCGATGGCGATGAAGCCGCCGACGAATGTCGCTGCGTAGCCGAGTGTCACGGCGACGACGTGCGTCGCGAGCCAGAAGTTCGTGTTCAGCACCGGCTGGAGCACCTTGAAGGTCGTGCCGTCCTGGATGTGGAGATAGTGCGCGATGAACAGGGAGCAGAATTCCAGCGCCGCCGCGACGACCACGCCGATGGCGAATGGATAGATCTTCTCCAGCAGCAGGCCGAAAATCGCCGCCGCCCAGCCGATGAAAATCGCGGAGGTGTAGAGCGTTGTCACGGGAGGGCGGCCTTCGATGACGAAACGCGCGATGAGCCCGGCGGTGTGAATGAGGAGGACGAGCACCATGAGCCACACGGCGGAGCGGCGCGCCCATTCCATGCGACCGGGGCTGAACCACGAGGCAATCGCGAGCAGCCCGGCGAAAACCGAGATGACCATGCCGTAATAGAATGGCGCGGCGAAGCTGAGGAGTTGCTCGCGCGAGGCCTTCGTGAGGTCGGCTGCGAAGCCTTGCTTCGAGGACAGTCCATCGAGATGGCTGCGCACCGCCTCGGCGAATCCCGGCTGATCGTCCGCGCGGTACGCCGCGGCCATCGCGGCATAACCAGCAAGCGTCGCCGCAGGTTCAGCGCGTTCGAGTGCCAACACTTCCTCGAAGGGGCTCGCCCACCCGGTTTCGCCCGCCTTTTCCGCGCCCTTGCGCGGCGCGATGAGAGCCGCCGACGTGCGCTGCTCCTCGCCCCACCCGTATGCGGCCTGATCAAATTCCTGCCCCTGGATGCTCGCCTTGAATGCGTCGCGCCACGCGGCGATGCGCGTCTTGTATTCGGAGAGCCCCGCCGCCAGGTCGCCGGATGCGGCGGGTCCGAAGGTGAGCTTCATCTTCCGGTAGGCCGTCGCGCCGGATGCGAGCCGCAGGAGCGCCTGCTCGTAGGGCGTCTGCTTGTCCGCTTCCTTCCGCGAGGCGCGCCGCGTCTCGGCGATGAAGTCCTCCCACTTCGGCTGGAGTTGCGACCAGGAGAAATGTTTGCCGTCGGCCTGCTTCGCCTTGTCGGCTTCCATCGGCAGATCGAAGAGGCCCTTCAAGTCCGGGTTATCGATCCGGACGACCGGACGCGTGTCGGCGACCTCGGGCTTCACCATCGCCTCCAGCGCCCATTCGGTCGCGCTGGCGATCTTCGGCTTTTCCCAGAAGCTTTTCCACGGCTCGTAATTGGCCTCCTGCTTGCCGCGCAACAGCGTGAGCACGGTGCGCGCAAGCGTGTCCATCGGCATGTGGCGTCCGTCCACCACCACGGGGATGCGCCCGAAATCGGCGAACGCCCACCCGGAATCCTTCGGCACGCGGACCTTTCCCGCATACCAGCCGGCAAAGAGGAGCGTGATGATGAGAGGGAGCCACTTTTTCATGCGAGCGCGGGGTTGAGACGTGGACGGTTGCTGAAGACGACGAATGCGATCCCGAGGAACGCGATGAACTGCGCGATGCTCACGGGCCAGAGCATGCCGCCGTGCGTGGCCTGGTACTTCAGGGCGAACGGGACTGCGAGCACCGTGGGCACGAGCAGCAGCACCATCGCGAAGACGAGATACTTCCCGCGCCACACCTGCCACGCCAGCACGCCGCGGATGAATGGCGTCACGGACACGACCGCGAGCGCGAACAGCGTCCCGTTCTTGATCGCGATCCAGGCGAGGA
Source organism: Chthoniobacteraceae bacterium (assembly GCA_040081515.1). Classification (GTDB taxonomy): domain Bacteria; phylum Verrucomicrobiota; class Verrucomicrobiia; order Chthoniobacterales; family Chthoniobacteraceae; genus SXWH01. The sequence goes on along the minus strand of JBEBGK010000367.1, from coordinate 2,068 downwards.
AGACATCCGGCACCATGATGAGCACGGCGCACAACGGCAGCAGCGCGTGCGGCACGCCGAAGGACGGCGAAGGCAGGCCGCCGCGTTTCGCGAGGAAGCCGGTGAGGTGGAAAAGGAACTGCCACAGCATGCCGAAGCCCACGAGGAGGCAGCCGGTGTACGGCGCGAGCATGCTCGGATTCTCGACGACCTGCAGGCCACTCAGCCGGCCGCCTTCCTTCTCCTCCATGCCGGCGAAATCCGAGCGCGGGCGTCCGCTCAGCGCCTCGAGCAGCGCAGCCGTACCGGGCCCGCGATCGGCCTGGTCCATCGTGCTCTGGTAAAAGGTGAGGCCCGCGTAGCGTAGCGGGTTGTTCATCGTGATGTCGGTCTCGCGCTTCTCGCCCGTCGCCGGACTGTCAATGAGCACGCGGCTCGCGAATTCCTTCGCCTGCGATGTGCCCTGATAGACCTCCTGTTTCGCCCGGACGAGCTGCACGCTGTACGGGAGGTAATACCGCTCATTTCGCAGCGCGAACCGCCATTTCTTGCCGTCCACCTCGAGCTCCTGCGGATTCAATCTCGCCGATGCGAGCCAAGTGCCGAGCGACTTGTCCCCCTCGGCGATCTCGAGGATCGCCCACTGGAAATTCCGCCCCATTTTGTCGTCCTTGATCTCCGGGCGGTTGACAATGTGCACCAGCTTTCCCGAGCCATTGGTCGCGACCGGCTTCTGCGTCGATGCATCCGCGAGGCGTCCGCTCTCCTCGAGTTCCGCGGCAAAGGCCATCTCACTGCCCGAGCGCGGCGAACCGAAGCGGCGCTCGCGTTCGCCCATCTGCTTGAACGCATCGAGCATATCCCCGCGGAACTGCTGCTTCACTTTCGCGAGCAATTCCCCGGCGCGTTTCGGGTCGGTGGCAAGCTTCTTCGTGGATGCGACGATGTCCTTGCCGTCCTCGCCCATCGCCTTGAGCGCCTTGCGCCAGACGATCGCGCGGTCGGGATTCTTGCTGTCCGCCTCGGCGATCGGCGTCAGTGCCTCCACCGAGGAAAATTTTCCGTCGAGCGTGGAGATCGCGCGCTTCACGTTCTCCGCCATGCCGGGCAGCTCGCTCAGGCTCAGCATCTCACCGTTCACGCCATACTGGCTCACCCGCACCGTGAACGGCATTTTTTCATGCCGCAGTTCGCCCGTTTTTCGCACGAGCGCTTCGGGGAAGGAAACCACCTCGTCGGTCCCGTCGTCCTTTTCGCGCAGGAAGACGAGCTCCACGTCGCGATGACTCTCGGTGAAGTTGCGCGCCTCGCCCTCCTGGAACTGCAGCACGCTCTCGGTCGCCGTCTTGTCCGTGATGAACTGGCCGATGAGCAGCACGATGATTCCAAAGTGCGTGAGCTGGATGCCGAATTTCTGAAAGTTGAACTGGAAGCGCTTGAAGTGCGCGGCGAGCAGATTGAGGAGCAGCAGCCCGCCGAGCAGATGGCCGCCGGGAAAAATCGGCGGCACCCACCAGTCGTCACCGGCCTGGCGGATGACGACGAGCGACTTGAACCACCGCACCTGCGCATTCCACAGGCCTTCGGGCGCCTGCGCGATGCTGCCGAGAAAGACCAGCAGCACCGAAATGCCGAGCAGCCAGACGGTGAGCCGGAGTGAAGTGAGGATTTTCCAGAGCGAAGCCATTAGTGAGTGTCTGTGGCAAATACGACGAAGGCGTCGCGCGCGGACGCGACAGCCGGCGCATCACCAGAGAGTTTCAGGAACCACCAACTCCCCTTGAGCGGGACGATCGCGCCGGTCAGCGCGCGATTTTCATTTTTCAAATCGACGATCACCGAGCCCTCGGGTGCGCCGGGCAGCGGCTGTGCGAGCTTCGCGATTTCCGCATCGGGGATGTCGGCGATCCTCGCGACGGCGATGGGGTTGCTGAAGGCAGGCGACCATGTGATCGTGTCGCAGAGCGTGTTCGGGTCCACCGTGCAGCTGTTCGCCAATATCCTCGGCCGCTATCGCGATATCGCCACCCGGGTGCGCGACCAGGCGCAGATCACCCAGCAGAACCAGACCATCGCCCTGCTGTTGCGC